>CAZDJL010000133.1:0-4492 GCA_964505745.1 uncultured Desulfovibrionaceae bacterium
GTCGGTATGAGTAACTTCAAACACCATGGCGGCCGGAATTTCCAAATCAATGGGCTTGCCGTTGTAAAGCATAATAAAAACTTTTTCGCCGTCTTTGCAAAAATCGCTCTTGCCATCCGTGCTGGCCGCGGGAATGGCAAGCTGTTCATAAGAGGTAAGATCCATTATTACCAGATCATCGCCCTCCTGGTAAAGAAACTGCATCTCCCGAATTTCAACATCGGCCTTTTCAACCTTCTCCCCAGAACGGAAGGTGTGGTCCTGGATGCGGCCCGTATTCAGATTGCGCAGCCTGGTACGCACAATAGCGGCTCCCTTGCCGGGTTTGTAGTGCTGCGACTCCACAATTTCGAAAGGAACTCCGTCCATTTCGATTTTCAGGCCTTTCTTAAAATCAGTAGTTGAATACATCTGTCCTCCTGGGAAATTGCCGGAAATTCATCCGGTTATTTGATTACCTTGATTTGATTATCTGGAGCAGCGCCTTGGCGGCAAGGCCATACCCCGTCAGTCCGAAGCCGGATATAACCCCCTCAGCATACGGGGCGATAAAACTCTTATGTCTTATTTTTTCCGGCCGGGCCTGCGTGTTGCTTATATGCACCTCTACAAACGGTATCTTCAGCCAGGCGAGGCAGTCCGCCAAAGCGAGGCTGGTGTGGGTAAGCGCTCCCGCATTAATGATGATGCCGTCAACTCCGGCATCATGGGCTTCTTCCAGGCGGTCAATAATGGCGCCTTCATGGTTGGAATGATAGTATGAGAACTCAATTTCTTCAAATTCTCCGCCCAGCACGGCCTCGAGCCTGGCAGGCAGGGCGTCAAGCCCGTGAATGCCGTAGATCTCGGGCTGGCGTTCCCCCAGCCTGCCCAAATTGGGCCCATTGATTATTAGAAGATTGTAAGGCAAGATACCCCTCAATTCAAATTTAAGGTTAAACATATGCAACCATATCTGGAACTGACTTATACCATTTACACCCTTGAACAACTGCGGGATTTCGAGGCGCTTGAAGCTCCCCTTCCCCAGCTTGCCATGGCAGGCCGCTCCAACGTGGGCAAATCTTCTCTTATCAACGCTTTGGCAAATCGTAAAGACCTTGCCAAAACAAGCTCCAGCCCGGGAAAGACCCGCAGTCTGAATTTTTTTAAGGTAACCCCTCAAAACTATTATCTGGTGGACCTGCCAGGGTATGGGTACGCCCGCTGCAGCAAAACGGAGCGCGAAAAATGGGCCAAACTCATAGAGTCGTACATCACCAGAACTCCAGGGCTTGCCGCGGTAGCGCTTCTGATCGATTCCCGCATTCCGCCTCAGGATCTGGACCGCGATTTGGCCGCGTTCGTACAATCCCAAGGAATCACCCTTTTACCCGTGCTGACCAAGGTTGACAAGTGCACGGTTAAAGAGCGGGCTTTGCGTGAAAAAGAGTGGAAAGCAATCCTCGGAGCCGACAAAGTCGCCCAGGTTTCCGCCAAAACAGGCTCAGGCCTTGAAAAGCTCTGGCAAGCAATGCATCAGGCAGCCCTAAAGCCAGATATTTAAAACAAGAAGCACCTCTTTTGCAACTATTTTATTGCGAAAAGCTTAAATTTATCTAAATTTGACAAGAAACGCGGAGGGACCTTGTAAACTGTCCAGAGAAAAGAAATTCCACCCACCAGAACTACCGGCGACCATGCCGCGACAATTGGCGACAGACGCCCGTTTTCTCCAAGCGTTCCGCTAACCGTCAGTATGGCGTAGAAAATAAAAGTAATTACCAGGCCAAGGCCGAGGTTGATATACAAATTTTCCTTCCAGGTAATCAGCGCCACCGCCACTAACGACATAACCACTAGCGACGCGGCATAGGCCAGTTTCATATGCCAGCCGGTGCGCAGCGCCTCAACGTTGGAGCCGCTTTTTTTCAAGCGTTCGATATCAGCCCCAATCTGCCACAAGGAGTAATCCCTTAGCTTCACGTCTTCGCCCAAAAGCCTCAGCCCGCTTATCGGACGGTCTATTTCAAACTCAACATCCACATTGTTCTCGTGAACAAACCCGTTGGTGTCATAAATGGTGGCGTTGTTCAAAGTCCATACCCTGTTCTCAATGCTGAAAACAGGCGCTCTCACAACCCTTTCTACATTTAGCCCGTCGCCTGAAAGCTTGTAGCACACAATTCCCTCGCCCGTCCGGTCCTTCACGTTTACCTCGCGGGCATAAATCATAAGGTTGTCTTCCATAAGCCAGAAATTGCGCACAATGCTGTATTTGTAGGGGTTAGATGCAACATGCTGGCTCCAGATATTCTTGGCATAGTTGTTTCCGGTCACTCCAAGATTTTGCGACAGGCCGAGCTGAAGCCCTCCCCAAAAAACCGCATAGAATATGAAAAACAAGGCAACGCGCCAAAGAGAGACACCCCCGGCCTGAAGCGCCAGCAATTCTCGGCTCCCGGCCATCAGGCACAGCTGAATTATCACGGACAGCAGAAAAGCCGCGGGCAGAATCTGCCCCAGAATGAAAGGCAGCTTCACCACGAAGTAAAGGATTATGTATTTAAGCTTGGTGCCCGCCTCTATAAAATTATCCATGCTGTCGAACAGTTCGGTCATCAGATAAACGCCGCCGCCTATCAGCAGAGTGATCATAAGCAGATATGTGGTCTGCCTGAACAGATAGCGGTCCATCAAGGTGGGTTTTAAAAAAATTGACGCGCGGTTTGTCATATTCATCCGAATTTACCGCCGGCCAGCCTGGCCTGCCATTTGCCGGGCAGCATTTTTTTGATTTTTCGCCTGATTTTGACGACTTTGCGCCGCACATTGGGCACCCGCTCGTTTAAAGCGCGATGGAACAGAAAAATGCCACCCACAAGGAAAAAGATATTGGGCGCCCATCCCCCCACCCAAGGGGCTATGGCGGCGGACTCCACCAGGTTCAGCCCCACAGTGGACAGTGCGTAATATACAAAAAAAGTTGCCAGGGCAAGAACAACCCCGAACTGGCGGTTCACTCCCTCAAAAATACAGGCCAGCGGCACCGCAAAAAAACCAAGCACCACACAGGCAACGGGGAAGGTTATCCGCTTTTGGATTTCCTTTTCACTTTTCAGCCGAACCCATTCCTCAAGTTTCTGGTTCCTTACGTTTTCACGCAATGTATCCCAGGCCATTTCCTTTGGCTTAATTACCCCCAGCGAAACATCCTTGAACAGCTCGGCAAGGGAAAGACGCACCGTGTATTCAGTAAACCCAAGCACCGAAATCTGATCATTAACAGTGCGGTATAAGCGCCCGTTGTTCATGACGAACAGAATTTCCGCGCGCGCCTCATCGGTGGCAAGATTGCCCGTGGGAGCCAGAATCACAATACTGTTCTTCTCTTTGGTGCGGTCCTCAACCATCACCTGTTTCAATTCTCCGCTTCTGGGGTTCACGTTGCGGGCAAAAATGGTCAGGCCGGGCAAATCCTGGTTGAATACGCCTGGGCGCAAAACCAGCTTGGCCCGGGTGCTGGCTATTTCCATAATTGTGCCGCGAAATTCCGTCATGCCCCATGAAATGGAATAAAGGCCTATAAACATGGTGGCAATGCCAGCCAGCATGCAAAAAAAGATGGGGGCGGGCAGCAATTCTTTAAGGCTGACCCCGCCGGCTTTAAGGGCGAGCAATTCCCGGTCGGTGCTCATTTTCAAAAAGGTGAGAAACACACTGAGCATGCAGGCAATGGGCATGACCATTAACATGAACATTGGAGTGAGGCAAAAAAACAGCCAGCCGATATCGGCAAGCCCCAGATCAAGGCCCACAAACATTTCACGAAGCTGAAGCCCCCGCCCGACCAGCACAAGCGACAGCAGGGCCACCAGCGCCAGAACAAAAATCGAAAGCAGTTCTTTGAATATATAACGCTGCAAAAGCGATGGAGGAAATTTGAGTTTCAGGGTCCGCTCCACAAGGAAGGAAATTCATCCGGTTATCAAGCTGAAAAATAAATTTCAACTCAGCCTGTCAATCTTCTGTTTTGCCGCGCTCCAGAAAGTCATGCAGCATCTCCGCTTCACGCGGGCTCAAATCAAACTTGAGGCAGGCCTTCTCAACCAGCTCGTAAACCTGGGAAGAAGTCGGTTCCGCCCCGCCGTTTTCCCGCATAAATTTTATCTCCAGCCCAATAAATTCTGCGGCCTTACGCACCAGTTCACTATGCGGCATTATCGTTGGCATGGGCAAACTCCCAGAAACGGAAATATTAAAGAGCACCTTCTAGATATAACTCATAGCTGCGCCTGAGGCAATGCCATTCACGCACGCCCAAACCATTGCATTCCTTTTGGCAAACAGCCTTCTCTCAGAAACAGCCAAAAAAA
Organism: uncultured Desulfovibrionaceae bacterium; assembly: GCA_964505745.1. Classification (GTDB taxonomy): domain Bacteria; phylum Desulfobacterota; class Desulfovibrionia; order Desulfovibrionales; family Desulfovibrionaceae; genus RGIG1962. The sequence goes on from CAZDJL010000133.1 coordinate 4,356, forward strand.
ATTTAAAAAAAAGCTTGCTCTTTAAGCTCAACTTGGGTAAACATGGCTTCCGCAAGGCGCAAAGCCTTGGCCGATTCTGGCGAGGTAGCTCAGATGGTTAGAGCGCGCGGCTCATATCCGCGTTGTCGGGGGTTCAA
>CAZDJL010000134.1:0-4490 GCA_964505745.1 uncultured Desulfovibrionaceae bacterium
GGATTTCGCCGCTGTTGGGCGAAATAAGCGTGATGGCGCCGCGCATCATGTGCAGATGCTCTGCCATAAGCTGGAGCGCCTTGTTCAGGGCAACCCCCACATCCGTGGCGGAATTGACCACATTGGAAAGATCCAACAAAAGGCGCAGCTGCTCTTCGCGGTGGCTGTCTGCATTGGCGGGAGAGCGCGACACGGTGCCGGGACGGGGAGATGTATTGCTGGATTTTTGCATGCCGTGCTTATACCTCAGGCCGGGGCAAACATGCAATCCGTCAGGGGGTTACTAGCCGCAAGAAAGGGCTGCCCGGGGGGGGGGAGGACTCTAGCGCGGGCTGGAAGGCAGGCTTGGATATAGTGGGGGAGTGGAAGGATGGGCTTTGCGGGCAAGAGGAGCAGATCAGATAACGGTCTAACTGATTTGGCGGCGCAATAGGCTACGATATCAGCAAACGCCCCTGGTTCATGTGATAGCAGCCAACAGATTAGAGGCGCAACAGGATTAGGGAACTCCCAGCTCTGAATATGACCATTGGGAAGCCCCTGACCGCTGAATTTTATGCCAATTTTAAAAAGTCGCTTGACACCTGCCCCCTATTGCCGTAGATACACCCTTCACAGCGCGTCCCCATCGTCTAGCCGGCCCAGGACAACGGCCTTTCACGCCGTCGACAGGGGTTCAAATCCCCTTGGGGACGCCAATTAAGAAAGCAAGCTCTTACGAGAAATCGTAGGAGCTTTTTTCGTTTTTGAATTATTGTCAGTCTTGGGCGCGCGGACGGCTGTGCATCAGTTGAAGCAACACAACAATAGTAATAGTATGCTATATAAAAAGAAGGTACTAAATTTTTAAAGAAAATCTTCGAATTGTGACCAAAAGGGCCATTATGTCAAACTTGCCGGATAGCTGCGTGGCTCATGTCTATTGCCCCGAGAATGGGGCACCTTTCCGCGCACAGCCTCTTTCTGAACATTTGCGCAACGTCGCTGACCTGGCATCATCAGCGGCAGCCAAGGTCGGCTTGCCCCTGACAGGTCATCTGGTTGGCCTGCTGCATGATTTTGGCAAGTATTCAAAAGAATTCCAGAATTATATCCTTTCCGCTGCTGGCTGCATTACTCCTGGTGAACCGGGCTACACCGATCCCATAGCTTGCAAAGGGAAGATCAATCATGCTTTTGCTGGAGGGCAGCACCTATGGGAGCGCCTGCAAGGCAATGATTTGAAAAAAGCGATTGCCCGGATGCTTGCACTGTGCATTCTGTCCCACCATTCAGGGCTAAAAGATTGCATATCCCCGGACGGCAAGGATGCATTTACACAGAATTACATGGCCCGTCCGGAGGAAAAAACGCACCGTGACCAGTGCGTTGAGCGCTGCGATCAAGCATTCCTTGAAGAAATAGAAAATGAAATCTCGAATGCACTTTTATTGGAAGTGCGAGCAGTTATGATGAAGCTGCGTGATCGAGTCATGAACAAGCAGCCAGCAAGTGCCGATATAAATGACCAACGAGACTGCGCAAATAGTCGTGATTTTCAGCTTGGATTGCTGGCGCGTTTTTTATTCAGCTGCCTGATTGATGCGGATCGTACTGACAGTGCAGATTTTGAAGATCAAAAAGGGGCGGAAATTCGGCGCAGCGGGGTCAGGCGTCCTTGGGATGCTCTGGTGCAGCGTTTTGAAGCAGCCTTGGCCCAAAAGACCCCGCAACATGCCATCGACCACATCCGGGGCGATATTTCGGCCTATTGCGCCCAGCGTGCCCAAGATGCGCCGGGTATGTTTACTCTCACTGTGCCCACTGGCGGTGGCAAAACGCTGGCCAGCCTTCGTTTTGCCCTGCTGCACGCGCAAAAGCACCAGATGGACAGAGTCATCTATGTTATTCCTTATACATCCATTATTGACCAAAACGCCGATGTAGCCCGAAAAATTCTTGAGCAGGGTGAGGCCCCTGGATCCATAGTGCTTGAGCATCATTCCAGTTTTATGCCCGATGAAGATTCTAACGCTGAAGAAGTCGCCAGCCGGTGGGAAAAACTGTCTGAAAATTGGGATGCCCCCGTGGTCTTCACCACCATGGTGCAGTTTCTTGAGAGCCTGTTTGGCGCAGGCACAAGCTCCGCCCGCCGCATGCATAATCTTGCACGTAGCGTGATAGTGTTTGATGAAGTGCAGACTGTCCCTGTGCGCTGCTTGCGTATGTTTTGCAACGCTGTGGATTTTTTGACCGGGCAATGTGGTTCTACCGCAGTGCTTTGCACTGCCACGCAGCCGAGGCTGGGCAATCTGCCGCATCCGCTGCGCGGCAGCCTTGATATACAGCCCGGCATGGAAATCGTGCCAGATGTGCCAGACCTGTTCACGCGCCTCAAGCGCACGACATTTTTTGACCACTGCCATACCGCCATGGGGGCAGAAGATGTGGCCGCGCTGGCGCAAGAAGAGCAACAATCCCACGGCTCATGCCTGGTGGTTTGCAATACCAAGCGAATGGCAGAAAAGATTTATGCGCTTTGCGACAAACAGGAAGGTATAAACTTCTACTACCTTAGCACCAACCTCTGCCCGGCGCACCGCATGGAAAAGCTTGAAGCCATGCGAGCCGATTTGAAAAACGGGCGTCCTGTGCTTTGCGTAAGCACGCAACTCATTGAGTGTGGCGTGGATATCAGTTTTCGATCTGTTATTCGCATGGCCGCTGGTCTGGATTCCATCCTTCAGGCGGCAGGGCGCTGCAACCGACATGGGGAAAATGAGCCGGGCAGGGTGCATGTGGTACTGGTGCAGGCGGATGCAGAAAATCTGGACTGGCTGAAAGACATTAAAGATGGTCGGGATATCTTTCTTGATACAGTGCGCCTAAAGTATGCACAAGAACTTCTGGAGTCTGGCTACGATTTCACCATGCCGCAGTTGGTTGCAACATATTTTGACCATTATTTTCATCGTAAGGGCGCCGTGCTTTCTTATGCGGCAGGCGATTGCAATTCCTTGCTTGATATGCTGGGCAGTAATCGAGGTGCTGGCAATAACAATCTATTCCCCATACTGGGGCAATCATTCAGCGCCGCAGCAAAAATTTTCAAGTCCATCGACTCAACATCAAAAAGTATTTTGGTGCCTTATAAAGATGGAGAGGGCATCATTGCCGCACTTTGTTCATCAGATTTGCTGTATAAAAAATATGAGCTTTTACGTAAGGCTCAGCGTTTTTCCGTAAACATTTTTCCACATACAGAACGCGAGCTTATACAGAAAAATGCCTTGTATCCCATTCAGGATAGTGGCATGTTTGCTCTGAAACCCAATTTTTACTGTAATGAACAGGGCGTTAGCGCGCAATCAGGGCAAAAACTGCGTCTTTGTAATTACTGATAGGAGGATTGAGTGAATAACGACATATCCTTTATTGTTTATGGGCGTTATGCCCTGTTTTCTGATCCTGTAACTCGAGTCGGCGGCGAAAAATGTTCTTACCACATTCCCACTTATGAAGCCCTTAAGGGTATAGCTAAATCAATATATTGGAAGCCAACGCTGATTTGGGTGATTGACAAGGTACGCATTCTGCATCCCTTTCGCACGCAAACCAAGGGCGTAAAACCAATCAGGCCCACCACAGGCGGCAATGATCTTTCCATCTATACCTATCTGGCTGATGTTGCCTATCAGGTAAAGGCCCGTTTTGTATGGAACGAGCACAGGCCGGAACTGAAGCAAGACCGGATTGAAGGCAAGCACTACGAAATAGCCAAGCGTATGCTGGCGCGCGGTGGCCGACAGGATATCTTTTTGGGTACGCGCGACTGCCAAGGGTATGTGGAGCCTTGCAGATTTGGCGAAGGCCCCGGTGCGTATGATGACCTGGAAGAACTGGCCTTTGGCCTCATGTTTCACGGGTTTGATTATCCTGATGAAACCGGAAACTCCAGTTTTGGCGCACGGTTCTGGAAGCCTGTAATGCGCAAGGGGATAATTGAATTCCCCTCGCCGGATGACGCCTCGCTGCTGCGCAAAGAAATCCGCCCCATGAAGCCCAAGGCGTTCCACCCCGGCAAAAACTACGCTGGTTGTGATGAAGAGGCGCTATCCCTCCTTTTGCAGCAGCCAGAAACCGTGGCATATCCTGATGCCCGCAGCCTGCTTTCTGACGGCGGCCCGCAAGGGGGTACGCTGTGAGCTGGATGCAAAAGCTTTTTGAAACGTATGAAGCCTGCTCCCAAAATCCCGCCTTTGTGGACCCGCCACAGGCGGAGAATGGCGGCAAAGAAGCCCCGGCGCTTATGCCCGTGAGCCATACCAGCCAACAGGCGCATATTCATGTTGTCATTGACGGGGCTGGTAATTTTGTGAGGGCAGAGCTGTTGCCGTTGAAAATGCAGTTTATTATCCCGGCAACCGAAGATTCCGCAGGTCGTACCAGCGGTGATTCCCCGCATCCTCTGGATGATAAAATCCATTATTGCGCCAAAGACTACTCTGGCG
>CAZDJL010000135.1:0-4482 GCA_964505745.1 uncultured Desulfovibrionaceae bacterium
CTTTATTTCCAGCGACTATGTCCTGGTTTTTGAAGACACCGGGAATTTATGCCGCTTTTAACACGTGCGGATAAAAATTTAACAGAAAAACACCCGCAGGGCAGGAGTTTTTTATCTGCGCCAAAAAAGGGCCTATGCAGAGATCACACAAGCCCTTTTCATGGGAGTATGCCAAGGGCATTCAGCCTTGACATTTGGAATCTTTGGGGTCTTGATTCCATTCGCCCCGCACGGTGTCCGGCCATTCAGGAGGCTTTGAGCAGCCAGAAAAGCAGAGGCAAGAATTTGAGGAGGAATTTTGAAGGTTATTAGTATTTCCTCAATTCTTTTTTAGAATACTCTTTTCATTTATAAAAAACAGTTGTTTACTGTTAAAAACAGGGTTAATAACCGTTAACGTTTCTGTTTACTTCCGGCCTGGCGCTCAAAACCGCTGCTCACAAACCCCTTTCCCCTCCCAAAAATACGGGCGTAAGCCAATTCTTCTCAAGCAGGCCCCGCGCCCGATTTTTGCCGGAAATAATTTTCAGCGGGCGGGCTTTTATTTGAGCGGGGTAGACATCGCTTGCGAAATCCTGCACAATGCGCTGTGCAGTTTAACCAGGCTTTCGCAGGAAGCTTCCGGTTTTATTGCGGAACAATGCTTTATAGCGAGGCTTAATTATGGGAAACGCCACTATGCTGCTTAATGCCTGCCTGCTTCTGTGCGGCGCCGGTTTTATCGGAATGGGTCTTTATATTATTTTGCGCTGCCGCAAACTTCGCCAGCACGGCCTGGTAAGGGAGGCGGTGGTGGTCTGCCCGCAAGGGCGAAGCAGGGGGGGCGCCCCAACCCTGGAGTATATAACCGCAAATGGCACCCATCAGGTGAGAAGCCGTTTCCCCTGGTTCCGCCTGCTTTTCCCCTTTAAGGAAGGAGATTCTGTGCGCATTTTTTACGACCAGTCCAACTTCAAACGTTTTTACATTGAAGGGGACCGGGTTCCCGCGCTGCTTGCGCTCCTGATGCTTGCGCTGGGGGGCATTGCCGTGCATGTGGCGGTTGGCATGGACCAGGGGTTGTTTTAAACGGCAGAGCAAACCAAAAAATCAAGGTGCCTGTTTTTTGCTTGAATTTTTTACAAGGAAAAGGCATTTGATAATTAACGGGAAATCGACTCAACTCCGATCTACCTTTACCAGGAGGTATGACTATGTCTTTTCGTAAGTTTTTCATTCCTGTTGATGGTTCCGAAAATTCTTTCCATGCATGTGAAATGGCCGTCCGCCTGGCCGAACTTGGCAGCGAAACGGTTGTTCTGGCCCATTGTTTCGACCCGGTTCCCCTGCGTATACAAGGGAATGCCCTTGAAGGGCTGAAAAAAGGGCTGACGGAAGATGCTGAAGAGTTTTTCGAGCCTTGCCGCGAACTTTTCATTAAAGCGGGAATACCGTACGAGGAGGTTGTCCTGTTCGGCAAACAGGGGCCTGTTCTGGCCGAAGCCGCGGACAATCACAATTGCGACCTTATCATCATGGGAACCCGCGGGCTGGGCAATGTGGGCGCAATGGTCATGGGCAGTGTAAGCAACGCCGTCATCCACAACACCAACCTGCCGGTAATGCTGGTTCCGGAACAGAAGAAAATAGAATAAGCTGGCTGGCGGAGGGCTTCATCTTTCCATGAGGCCCTCCGTTCAAAAAAACATGAAAACAGTTGCCGACCGGATTATCAGATTTAACGCCAATTTGAATTTCAGCGGCCTCCTGCCTCCGGGCATCGGGGTGATGAACCCGTTTGTTGAAAACAGCGGGGCGCTGGAAGCTTCTTCGTTTTTTTACCGCAAATTTTATAACGACAACAACCCCCGCCTGATGATTCTGGGTATCAACCCGGGACGTTTTGGAGCGGGGCTTACCGGAGTCCCCTTCACCGACCCCAAGCGCCTGGCTTCCGACTGCGGGATAAATTGCTACGAAGGCCCAAGCGCGCATGAGCCTTCAAGCGTGTTCGTGTATAAAATGATCGACCGTTTTGGCGGCGTGAGGGAGTTTTACTCCCGGTTCTACATAAATTCCATTTGCCCGCTGGGCTTTGTGGCCCGCACCCCGAAAGGCAGGGAGGTGAATCATAACTACTATGACAGCGCCGAACTTGCCGCTGCCGCCCGCCCTTTCATTCTGAAAACGCTTGAAGAACAGCTGAAGTTCAACATCCGGCGTGAAGTATGCTTTTGCCTGGGCACAGGCCAGAACATGAAATTCATTTCCGCGCTGAACAGGGAACATGGCTTTTTTGACAAAATCATTCCCCTGGAGCATCCCCGTTATGTAATTCAGTACAAATCAAAACAAATGGATTTTTATATCCAGAAATACATCGGCCTGTTCAAAGAATATTCCCGAGAGTGAGCCCGGGTTCTTGCTATGCAGCCTTTCAGGGCATTTAAATCCGGAAAAAGGCTGCTTACGGAAAAACGCCCTGATTGCGCGACCCAAGCCCGCCCAATGACAAGGCCGGCCGCAACACGCGCAGCGGGCAAATTTAACCCTGGGCATCCGCTCACCCGGCAGGCCTGAAAGCAAGGCGGGGCAGGCTTAAAACGCTGACTGGCGCGGCTCCCTGCTGTATTTCACCAATGTTTCAACCAGGAGGTCCCTGTCTATTGGTTTGGGCAGGAGGTCGTCCATTCCGCACTTCAGACACTGCTCCAAATCCGTTTTGAACACATTGGCGGTAAGGGCGATAATCGGTATCGACCTGGCCCATTCATGCTCCATGGACCTTATCGCTTTTGTCGCCTGGAAGCCGTCCATTCTGGGCATCTGCACATCCATCACAATCAGGTCGTAAAGATCGGGGTTGGACTGGAATTTTTTTATGGCCTCCAGCCCGTCCTCCACCTCGTCCACTTGTGCTCCCGTATCCTCCAGAAGGGTGACAAAAATTTCCCGGTTGATATCTATGTCTTCAACCAGAAGAATGTTTACCTGAGACAAATCGGGCACAGTTTCCGCCGGCACTGTGTTTTCCGGGTGCGGCGCGATTACCTCGCAAATGCTTTTAAGCACAGTGGACGGGAACAGGGGCTTTATCAGAAAATGACTGGTTCCAAGCTGGCGTGCCTCTTCCTCCACATGCGTCCAGCCGAGAAAAGTTGTCATCAGAACCACTCTGGCCGGATCAAACCCGGGCAATTCGTCTTTTGCAAGGCTGCGCAGCGCTTTCAGCGTCTCTTGCTCAGAAAGGTCATAATCCATGAAAATCACATCAAACGGTTCGCTTTCGTCAATCGCCTCCGCAATCATTTCCTTGGCCAAAGCAGCGGTTTTGGCCTGCTCCACCCTGAACCCGGAACGGCTTGCAATAGTCCTGAATTTATCCATCGCCTTTTCGTCATCGTCCACCACCAAAACCCGGATATTCCTTATTTCAACGGCGCAGGCCGCAGGCTGATCAATAAACCCGTCAACATGCCCGTGCTCTTTTTCGGGCCGGTCCAGCTCAACCTCCACACTGAAAACCGAACCTTTGCCCGGCTCGGATTCAACTGTGATCTGCCCGTTCATTTTTTCCACAATGCCTTTGGAAATGGCAAGCCCAAGCCCCGTGCCCCCAAAGCGCCTGGTAATGCTTCTGTCGGCCTGCTCAAACGCGTTGAACAGGCGGCCCTTTTGTTCTTTGCTGATTCCTATTCCCGTATCCGCTATGGAAATTTGCACAACGCTCTTGCCCGGCTTTTTTCCAATCTCATGGGCCGTTATGGAAACTTCACCGCCGGGAGGCGTAAATTTCACCGCGTTGGAAAGCAAATTTATAATGACCTGGGAAAGCCGGAGTTCATCTCCAATAAAATTCAGGTTCATATGCCTGTCAATATCCACACGCATGGAAATTTTGCGCTCATCCGCTTTTTCGGAAATCAGGCTGCAGTTTTTAATCAGAACCTGCTCAAGGTTCAACGGCGCAAGCTCAAGCTCAAGTTTGCCCGCCTCTATTTTGGACATGTCCAAAACATCATTTACCAGCCCCAGCAAATGCTCTGCCGACACGTTGATCATAGACAGGCAATATTTGAGCCGGGCAATTTCATTAGAGTCTTCCGCAATTCTGGTCATGCCTATAATCGCGTTCAGCGGGGTGCGCATTTCATGGCTCATGCGCGAAAGGAAATCACTTTTGGCCCGGTTCGCCTCTTCGGTAATCTTTAAGAGGCGCAAATTCTTCTCGGCCTCTTTCAGGGTGGAAATGTCGGTAAAGCTTTCAAGAAGGGCCAGACGGCCGTTATACTGAATTTTGGCAACCGATTTAATGATGGGAACGGTTTTTCCATCCGAACGCACAAACAGCCTTTCAGCGCGCTCCACCACCTGCCCCATATCCATTATCGGGCAGGATTTATGCTCGGCAGGGCAAATGAACTTGTGGCATTTTTTACCAACAATCTTGTTGATGTCATCGCCAAACATGCGCGCGGCAACCGGGTTTATGGCGAGAATTTT
>CAZDJL010000136.1:0-4461 GCA_964505745.1 uncultured Desulfovibrionaceae bacterium
CGCGCGAACATAGCCTTGCAGGGCAAGCACATATTCGGTGCGCAAAATGTGGGCGCGTTCATGCCCCTGCGCATCGGTTTCAGGTGTGAACACCACTTGGGTCAGGCCTTCGCGGTCGCGCAGGTCAACAAAAATCAGGCCGCCATGGTCGCGCCGGAACTGAACCCAGCCCATTAGCAGAATCTTGCTGCCGATGTCGGCGGCGGTAAGTTCGCAACAGGTGTGGGTGCGCTTCCAGCCGTTCAGGGGTTCGATATATTTTTGGTGTTCTTTCTGAACATCATAGTCAGCCTGTGAAAGATGCTGTTCCTGTTCCATTGCGATAAATCCTTTTACAAGTAATGTGAATTAGATGGACTTGAGAAGCGAGGCAACGGCCACCTCAGCCTGTTCCCCGCTGTCCATGTCTTTAACCTGCACAGTGTTGTTCTCTATTTCAGATCCGCCAAGAATCAGGCATTTGCGCGCGTTCAGGCGGGAAGCGTTTTTCATCTGGTGTTTCATCTTTTTGGCCGAAAAGCTCATTTCCCCGCTAAACCCGGCCTGGCGCAAGTCCTGCGCCAGTTTAAAGGCGGTGTCCATTGCGATGTCTTCAACCACCGCAATATAAAAGTCGGGGCGCGGGTGGCTCGCTTCGGGCAGAAGCATGGCAAGCCTTTCCATGCCGCACGCAAAGCCCACGCCTGGCACATCCGGGCCTCCCAGGTCGTGAATCAGGCCGTCATAGCGGCCGCCGCCGGTAACCGCCCCCTGGGAGCCGATTTTGTTGGAAACGATTTCAAAAGTGGTGCGCATATAATAGTCAAGGCCGCGCACCATGCGGGGGTTGAGTTTCCAGGGTATGCCGTTTTTGTCCAGCAGGGCGCAAACAGCGTCAAAGTGTTCGCGGCAGCCGGGGCATACATTGTCAATCATGACCGGCGCGTCTTTTGTTATGGCCTGGCAGGTTGGAACCTTGCAGTCCAGAAGGCGCAGGGGGTTTGTATCCATGCGGCGTTGGCAGTCGGCGCAAAGTTCTTCCTTGGGCAGGGCCGCGGCCCATTCCAGAAGTTTTTCCCGGTAGGCGGGGCGGCAGTTTTTGTCGCCCAGCGAGTTTATTTCAACGGACAATTCCCCTATTCCAAGCTCGCTCAGGAAATGAACCAGCATGGTGATCAGTTCTGCGTCCGCGCCTGGCTCAACCGGGCCAAGGCATTCGCAGTTGATCTGGTGAAACTGGCGCAGGCGGCCTTTTTGGGGCTGTTCGTAGCGGAACATCGGGCCATAGCTGAAAAACTTGGATATTGGCTGCGAGTTGGCCATGGCGGACTCAATGAACGCGCGCATAACCCCGGCGGTGGCTTCGGGGCGCATGGTCAGCGAACGGCCCCCGCGGTCGGTGAAAGTGTACATTTCCTTCTGAACCACGTCCGTTTCATCGCCAATGCCGCGGGCGAACAACTCGGTGCGTTCAAGAATGGGAGTGCGCAGTTCCGTGAAGCCGTAAGAGGCGAACACGCGCCTGGCCGTATTTTCAAGATGGGTAAAGGCGGTTGATTCCGGCTCGAACATGTCGGCGAAGCCTTTAACCCGTTTAATAATGTCGGACATAATTTACTCTGATAAAGCGTTATTGCGCCGGGGCTTCAACCGGTTTGAGGCGGTCGGTCACCTTGTCCTTGATCCACTGGGCGTCGAACCATTCTTTGGGGTCAACGGGGAATCCCGAAATATACACGCCAAAATGGAGATGGTCTCCTCCGGCCATTCCGGTGGCCCCGGTCTGGCCTATGGTTTGCCCTTTGGTCACAGTGTCGCCCACATTTACGTGGATGTTGCTCATGTGGGAATAAAGGGTCTGCACTCCCATGCCATGGTCGATCATCACCATTTCACCGTAAATTCCCAAATAGCCGGTGAAAATCACAACCCCGTCATTGGCCGCGGGAATGGGGGCCTGGCGGAGTGAGGCCAGGTCTGCGCCCAGGTGGGTTTGCTGATCCACCAGTTGGCCGTTATACATATAGCTGCGGAATTCGGCGAACCCGGCCGGGCTGGAAGCATTCGGCAAGCGCATGAAAATTCCTTTCCAAAGCATTGCGTTTACGCTTTTCTGGCCAAGCTCAAGCAGCTTGGCATCGCATTCGCGGCGGATTTCCCCGTTTACCAGCAGGAAACGCTCCAGAGGGGTCATGTTCCCCTGAACAAGGGCCATGAATTCCCCATCTTTGGATTCAAGGAAGTTGTTGGAAAGATTGATGGTGTCGCTTCCATAGTTGCGGGCCAGCGGGTAGTGGGCAAGGCGTGCGGAAGACACGTTGCCGGCCAGGTCCTGGGCCACGATCTGCGGGTTGTAGTCCTTCATTTCCACGTTGTAGGGGAAGGCGAAGAAGCAGATGTATTCCCCGTTTTTTTGCAGATAGGCCGGGAAGAAGTGATCATTTACCTTGACCCCCGCTCCGGCAAGCTCCTCATTGGCTGTGAACGCGATGCAGCCCGCTCCGCCGCGGTAAATATAGGGCGGAACCGTGTTTACCGAAAGGCGGGGAGGAATGGAGTCGTAGCGCATGGGAAATAGGCGGGTGGTGGAGTTGCCTTTTCCGAATCCGGCCATGGAAGTGTCTGTGGCCTTGATTTCCAGCTCAAAGGCGCCGTCGCGCAGTTTTGCGTTTTCAAGGTTGAAGGTGAATTCGGCGTCTTTTGTTGGCGGGTCGAAAGTCTGGCTTGCGAGATGGGCCGACACATTATTTTTGCGAACGCTTACGCTTACGCTTTTCACCTCGGAGCCGTCGTCATGCAGAGATACGGTGATGCTTTGCGAGGCCGAAGCGCGTCCGTTGTCCGGGCTGATCTGAATGCTGGGGCCTTCCATGTCTTTCATCAGAAAATAGGCCAGGCCTCCGCCCACACACAAAAGTAGAATGGCAAGTAGATAAACAGGAATTCTTTTCATGGCTCAAATCCTTACAGCGCATAAAGATTGGGGTTATAATGCGCAGCATTTATTTGCAAATGTTCCCCCGCAAGGGTTTATAACGCTCTATCTCCATCATGGCAAGAAACGGATGGGATTTTATTGCAGTAAATTCTGCCGGCGATGCTCCTGCCGGGGGTTGCCTGGCGGAGGCTTACGTGGAAATGTCCGCGGCGCCGCGTATTTTCTGCATATTTGTGCGGCCCCTGAACAAAAATTTGTTTCTGGAGCATTTGAAAAGTTACTTCTTGGAAAATGCTTTGGCGCGGCCGCCTGTGCCGCCGCCCACAGGCTTGGGCGGAATTCGCTTCCGCCGAGCGCCTGAGGGGCATTTTAAAATTAACCTGTTCCAGGCCCGCCTGCGAAACCGGCTTGCAGCCATGTTTTTATACGGGCACCTGGATGCGGTCTGTCATAGCACTTTACGCTTGAGATTGTAGCTAAACGGTCGGCAAAGCCGGCCTACTACAATCTCGCGGGCCTTGATACGCTTCGCTTCTCAAGGCCAGAGCATTTTATCGGATATATAATTTCAATGTTAAAATGCTCTAAAACGGAACGTCATCCATGCCGCTGGCCTCTGAAGGGAAGGCCGGGCCGAGGTCGTCAGCATCGTCATGGGGCTGGTTTTGCTGGCGGCTGTAGCCGTCCGAGGCGGGCGCTCCCTGCCCCTGGCGGTCTGCCTTGCGTTCCAGAAACTGCACCCGCTGGGCCTTGATTTCGGTTGTATAGCGGGTTTGGCCCTGCTGATCGGTCCATTTGTTGGTGGAAAGGCTGCCTTCCACAAAAACAAGGCTGCCCTTGTGCAGGTAGTTGGAGCAATTTTCCGCCTGCTTTTGGAAAGTGACCACCCTGTGCCATTCCGTTTTTTCCTGGCGCTGCCCGTCCCGGTCCTGATAAGACTCGTCAGTGGCAACGCTGAACCTGCAAATGGCCATGCCGGTGGTGGCGTAACGCAATTCCGGGTCTTGCCCCAGCCTGCCGATGATCATTACTTTGTTCAGCATAAATTCAACTCCCCGTATTTGTGCCGGCATGCACCAGCGGTTACTTCACTTTAGAGCATTTCAACATTTAAAGGCGCTTCAGGCAAAAGGCCCTGGCAGCGCGAGCAGCGCCGTCCGCCCCGCGGGCGTGGCCGAAATTCATTTCCACCGTTAAACGCTGAAGGGAGCGGGTCAAAATTAATTTGCTCCAGGTTCGGGCGCCACGTCCTCAAGGCGGTCAAGCGCGTCTTCCAGCTCATTGGAAAGGCTGTTTGCCTTGCCGGGGTTCCAGTCGGCCAGCGCGTCTTCCAGCTCTTTTTTTATGGCTGCCACCTTTTCAAGCCCCGGTTCCAGCTTGGCCTTAAGCTCCTTGTCCATGTCGCCGAAGCGGAATTTGTCCACCAGCGCGTCCACAAGCTCAAGCACTCCCCGCTTGTCTTGGTCGGTGGGAACATTTCCAAAGGCCAAAAAACACAATCTGCGCCAAAACCAGCCCATATCGGAAGCGGACAGGGTTTGCGC
>CAZDJL010000137.1:0-4421 GCA_964505745.1 uncultured Desulfovibrionaceae bacterium
AGCAATTTCTTTTGCAAGCTTGTTGACCATTTTTTCTGATTCTCCCTCAACCATAACTCTTGCTTTCGACTCTGTGCCCGAGTAACGAAGCAGCACCCGCCCGGTGTTCCCCAAGGCTTTTTCAGCGTCTCTTACTGCATCCATAATGGCGGGGCTTTCTTCAAAGGGAGTTTTATTGGCCACCATCACGTTAATAAGCTTTTGCGGGTAGGGGGTGAGCAGGCCGGCCAGTTCGGAGAGAGGCTTGTCCCGTTCGCGCATGATTTTCAGCACCTGCAGCGCGGCCAGCAGGCCGTCGCCGGTGGTGCCGTAGTCCATGAAAATAAGGTGCCCGGACTGCTCGCCGCCCAGCGCGGCCCCGTGCTCGCGCATGGCCTCGGCCACGTAGCGGTCGCCCACCTGGGTGCGCAGCAGCCGGCCGCCGTGCTCCTTCATGAACACTTCCAGGGCCATGTTGCTCATGACTGTAGCAACCAGCGTGTTGCCGGGAAGGGCGCCCTTGCGCATCATGTCTTCAGCGCAAATGGCCATTATCTGGTCGCCGTCCAGCACCGTGCCGTTTTCGTCCACCATGATTATACGATCCGCATCCCCATCCAGGGCCAGGCCTATGTCGGCTCTTGTTTCACGCACTTTTGCCGCGGCAAGTTCGGGGTGGAGCGAGCCGCATTGAAAATTGATGTTCAGCCCGTTCGGTTCGCACCCCAGCCGGATTACTTCCGCCCCCAACTCTTCCAGAGCCATGGGGGCTACATGGTAGTTGGCTCCGTTCGCGCAATCAAGAACGGCCCGCATGTTAGAAAGGTCGAGGTGGGCGGGAAAGCTGTTTTTAAGGTAAACTATATAGCGCCCCGGGCTGTCTTTTATGCGGAAAGCCCTACCCACTTTGTCCGGGGCAGGGTAGTCCCACCGGATGGTCTCATCCAGAATCATGTTTTCAATGGCGTGTTCGGCTTTGTCATCCAGTTTGAAGCCGTCCCGGTTGAACAGCTTGATGCCGTTGTCATGAAAAGGATTGTGCGAGGCAGAAATTACAATGCCGAGATCGGCCCGCATGTTAGTGGTTAAAAAGGCTATGGCCGGAGTGGGCAGGGGGCCTACCAGGAAAACATCCATCCCCGCGGAGCAAAGGCCGGCAGTAAGCGCATGTTCAAAGATGTAGCCGGAAATGCGCGTGTCCTTGCCAATTACCACCCTGTGCCGCCGGTCGTTGGCCGTGCGGAAATAGGTTCCGGCCGCGAGCCCCAGGCGTAACGCCAAATCGGGATACATGGGGTACTTATTGACAGGCCCTCTTATGCCGTCAGTTCCAAATAGCTTTTTTGTCATTTAGCCACCTTTCTGTTGTCTAGTCAGGCCAAAGCCCCTAGTCTGAAATTTCAATTTTAACAGTTCTCGGTTCAACAGAAATAAGTTTTACTTCATCTGGAACCTGCACGGAAACTTTCATATTTTTCGCCTTTTTTGCGGTGAAACCGTTTTTGGGTGCTTCAACGATGGCGAAAATCTGGTTCAGCTGCTGTTTTTTTTCGTCCCAGTCAAAGGGAATTTGAATGGTGACATTAACCGTTTTTGGCTTTATGGAGAGGTCGGAGGTAATGGCGCTCACATCTGAAACTCTGACTGAACGCTGCACTGTTATTTTTTTGGGTTTTCCCTCTACCAGCGCCTTTATAACAATGTCCTGCGGGGTTGCTGTGACCCCCTGGGGGAGGTTTATAAAAGAGGGCAAGAGCAGTTCTCGCTGATGTACAGCAGAAGGAAGGCTGACCAGCGCTTCCACCTTGTCTATTTTCTCCAGAACCATTTGCGGCCCTTTAAGCCGGATGGTTTCCTGCGGAGGTATAAGCTCTATCTGGGTAATGCCGGAAGGAAGTGAATGAGTTGATTTTGCGGTTAATTCCACTTCTTTTTCAGCATATAGGTCCACGTCCACCTCAATTGCCGCCGGGCGTATTTCCAGGATGTCGAACGCTCCGCTGATCGGGATATTGTCCCCGTTGAGAGGGATCAGATTATGTCCGGGCTCAAGCGAGGAAAGGCTCAAAAGCATGGGGATGTTTTGCCCGGTAAGGTTGCGGATAAGTCCGCTCGGCCCGCGCAGGCGCACCTCAACCGTGCTGGGCAACTTGTTGCCGTTCATAATTATGTAGTTGCTTGGCACATCTTTTATTTCCACATGAACATTAATCCACGCCTCAACTCTTTCCCTTCCGGCAACAGTGAACCATACGGTAAGAGCCAGCAGGACAGAAAGCATGGCGGAAGGCCAATGAATTTTGATTTTTTTAATCTGCTTAAACATCCAGTGCGACCTCAAGCACCCTGCGCAGGTGCATTTCGCTGGGCGACACCATTAATCTGCCGCCCTCGGCTATGCTGACGGAACCCAGCTCTTCCGAAACCACAATTACCAGGGCATCGCTTTCCTCTGTGATTCCAAGCGCTGCCCGGTGGCGGGTGCCGTGGTCGTGAGCCATGTTCGTTTGGGTTGTGAGCGGGAGAATGCAGCCGGCAGCGGCGATGCGCTTATGGGCAATCAGCACGGCTCCATCGTGCAGCGGGGTTTTCGGAAAGAATATGCTTACCAGCAGCGCACGGGTAATCTTGGCGTCAATGTTCGTTCCGCCTCTGAGCAGGTCGCCCAGGGGCGTTCTACGCTCAATCACAAGCAAAGCGCCTATTTTTTGATGAGACATCTGGCGTACGGCAGTAAGCATTTCGTTTATGATTTCTTCGTTGGGAATGGATTTCTTTTTTAAAAAAGGCAGCCTTAACCTGTTAAGGCCCATTTCTGTAAGAATTTCCCGGATATCCCGCTGGAAAAGCACGATTATGATGATAAACAGCGAACCAAGGAAATTCTCCAGAAGCCATTGCAGAGTGTAAAAGCCCAGTTCGCGGGAGAAGAAGTATACCAAAATCAGGAGCAGCAGGCCGTAAATGGCCGGCAGAGCCCTGGTGCCCTTGATTCGTACAATAATTTGATAGAACAGGAGTGTTACCAGTGCAAAATCAACAACATCACGCCAGCTGGTTTCAAAAAAACTCATTCCCGTTTCCCGTCCAAGGTTTCAGGCGGCAGCCTGCCAATTATAACTTTGTGCCCGCTATGCATCAGGCGGGCACATGAATTCTGCAATTTTTAATGTATTCAGCGTGTCACGCGCATTATGCACCCGGTGGGCATAAATTTTCCGATTTGCCAGAATCGCCGTGGCTGCCTGGGTTGCGCATTCTCTTTCGTTCACTTTCAGGCCGAGCAGGTCGCCAAAAAAGGATTTGTTTGAAAGGCCTATGTACAGGGGGCGGCCTAAGCTGTAGAATTCTTCCAGGTTGTTCAAAATGGCGAGATTGTGCGCAAGGTTTTTACCAAATCCGATTCCCGGGTCAAGAATGATGTTTTCTTCAGGAAAACCTCCGGCCAGCAGTTCATCCATTTTGGCGGCAAAAAAAGTTTTTATCTCGGAAACCACATCGGCATACCGGGGCGCGTCCTGCATTGTTTCCGGGCGGCCTTTGCTATGCATCAGCACATAGCCCGGCCGGTGCTCAAGAAGCACATCCTTCAGCCTTGCATCGAAGCTGAACGCCGAAACGTCATTGATGATCTCTGTTCCACTTTCCAAGGCTTTGCCCGCGGTATCGCTATTGTACGTATCCACCGACAGCGCCAGTTCCGGGTAGTCTTTTTTCAGGGCAAAGGCGGCTTTCAAAGTTTGCTCCAGGCGCTTCCATTCTTCTGAAGGAGGCAGCGCACTTGAACCGGGCCTCGTTGATTCGGCCCCCAAATCCAGCCCGTGCACCCCCTGTTCAGCCATAGCCCGGCAACGGAGCATGGTCTGCTCCACATTCTTGCAGGCGCCGCCGTCATAAAATGAATCAGGGGTGAGGTTGATGATTGCAAAGACGAGGGGGGGAGGCAGATATCTGCCCCCCGCAACACGCCATTTATACTTATCCATCGGATGGAGTCCGTTTTTTACTTGTCTTCCAGGGTGAAGTTGTCCTCATCGTGTTCACTGGAACCGGTTTTCCCGCTCCCGTCTGCGGAGGGCTGCTCATCGGCTCCGCTGGAGTTTATTTCATTGGGCAGTTTTCCAGACGCGGGGTTGTGAGCTGCATCCAGCTTGGGAGTGGGACTAAGCGGGGGCACTCCCAGATCGTTCATGATATTGTCAATGTCCTCGCCACTGATAGTTTCTTTATCAAGCAGCGTTTCGGAGATTTTATGCAATATGTCCACATGCTCATTCAGAATTTCAAGGGTTTTTTTGAGGGCGGTTTCAATTATGGCCTTTACTTCTGCATCAACAAGGCGGGCAGTTTCCTCGCTATAGTTGCGGGTGTGCATCATGTCGCGGCCGAGGAAAACCTCATCGTTTTTATCGCCCACGGCAATGGTGCCTATCACATCGCTC
>CAZDJL010000138.1:0-4418 GCA_964505745.1 uncultured Desulfovibrionaceae bacterium
GCAAGCGCTGAAAAATGAGGCGGGCCAAATTTTCCGAAGAGGGGTTGACTTCCGCGAATTCGGCAAGGTTATTCAGACAGGAATGGTCAACCAGTGAGAGAACTTCTTTGAGTTCTTTTTTCAGCAGGGAAAAATCAACGAGGTACTGGACCGGTTCCGAAAGTTTTTCCCCCCGCACGCAGATTTCCACCCCGAAATTGTGCCCGTGCAGCGATTCGCATTTGCCCTGATAGTGCCTTAGCGCATGTGCGGCCGAAAAATGATCCCGCACCGTTAATTGCCAATATCCCTTTTTATTCTTCATCAGGCTGTTTTCCATTCATTGAATTTTTTATAAAAAGCGTGCCCCGGCTTCACGCTATGGTTTGGCAGGCGCAAATGATAGCGAAGCCCATCGTCAATAAAATAAATATCTACCGGGGCTTTTCCAGGGAATTCGAAAAGCAGCTCAGAGAGCCCGGAGAGGCTTTCTTCGGTAATTTGTTTAGACTCCACAAACAAAGGCACAGGGGCGTCGCTTTGTTCGCAAACGTCGGCCAGAAGGTAGGCGGAATTTACAGTGACTTTCAGTTCTTTTTGGGTATTTTCCTCCTCGTCCTCATCACCCCCGTTTCCATTGGTTGGAGTGTAGCCCTGTCTTGAGTCTATCCGTCCTTCTATCAGAAGCGGTTTTTCCGTGTTCAAAAACGGTTTTGCCGCCTCATATTCCTTGGGCAGGAAAGTGCATTCACCAAGCCCGGTAAGGTCTTCTATCTGGCAGAAGGCCATTTTATCGCCTTTTTTGTTAATGTACTCCTTCACATGGGTAATCAGCACAGCAAGTTTTACCTCGCTGGCGGGAGAGAACTCGCGGGCGTCCTCAACCGTCGCGGAGTTGATGCGCAGCATTTCCTGGCGATAGTATTCAAGGGGGTGTGACGTAAAATAGAAACCGAGGGCTTCCTTTTCAAATGACAGCTTTATTTCGTCACTCCATTCATGCAAGTCCTGCTCGGGGCATTCAAAACCAAGCCCGGGCCGGCACTCCGGTTTCATGTCGCCCATCATGCTGAACAAAGAGGTCTGGTTTGAGGCCTTGTCTTTGATGCGTTTTTGGGCGCGGGCTACAGCGCCGTCCAGGCCGTTGAGCAATGTGGCTCTGCCCACGCAAAAACAGTCGAAGACGCCGCCTTTGATCATGCTTTCAAGGGCCCGTTTGTTAAGCTTGCGCGAATTCACCCTGGTGCAGAAATCCAGCAGGGAGGTAAAAGGCCCGTTCTGTTCACGTTCAGCCACCAGCTCTGTTACCGCATCCCGGCCCAGGTTTTTAATTGCGCCCAGCCCAAAGACTATTGCTCCCTCATGCACCGAGAATGCCCAGTGGGAAAGTTGAACATTGGGCTGAAGCACCTTTATGCCCATGTCCTTACACTCGGTAATGTAGCGCAGCAGCTTGTCCTGGTCGTTTATTTCCGAAGTGAGCAGAGCGGCCATGAATTCCACAGGGAAGTGTGTTTTCAGGTATGCTGTAATATATGAAATCAGGGCGTAAGCTGCCGAGTGCGACTTGTTGAACCCATATTCGGCAAATTTTTCCATCAGGTCGAAAATGTCATTGGCCTTGCTTTCGGGAACCCCGCGTTCTTTGGCCCCTGTAACGAAGTTCACGCGCTCCCTGGCCATTTCTTCAACATTCTTTTTGCCCATAGCCCGGCGCAGCAAGTCGGCCTGGCCCAGTGTATATCCGGCCACAATCTGGGCAATCTGCATTACCTGTTCCTGATAAACAATAACCCCATAAGTGTCTTTGAGGCATTCTTTAAGTTCAGGGAGAGGATATGTGATTTCAACCTGCCCGTGCTTGCGCAGAATAAATTCGTCAACCATGCCGGAGCCCAAAGGGCCGGGACGGTAGAGGGCGAGCATGGCGATAATGTCTTCAAACACGGACGGACGAAGCATGGTGAGGTAGCGGCGCATGCCGGAGCTTTCCACCTGGAAGATGCCATAGGTGTCGCCCCTGGAGTAAAGCTCGTAAGCAGCCTGATCGTCCAGAGGCAAATTGGCCAGGTCGGGTGGCTCTTTGCCTGTGGACGCGATGATCTCCAAAGTGTCCTGGATCAGGGTCATGGTGCGCAGGCCGAGGAAGTCGAACTTGATCAGCCCGATTTTCTCAACCATTTTCATGTCGAACTGGGTTACAATTTCATCATTTTTGCCTTTATACAGCGGCAAATATTCAACCATCGGCTTGTCTGAGATCACCACACCCGCGGCATGGGTGGAAGCGTGGCGGTTCAGGCCTTCCAGGCGTATGGAGGTATCCAGAAGACGGCGGATTTCCTTGTCCGTATTATAAAGCGCGGCAAGTTCCGGTTCCTGGTCCATTGCCTTTTTAATGGTCATTTTAAGTTCTTCGGGAATGAGCTTGGCAATTTTGTCGCAATCGGAATAGCTCATGCCCAAAGCTCGCCCAACATCGCGCACAACGGCCTTGGCCTTCATCTTTCCAAAGGTGGTGATTTGGGCCACAGAATCGACGCCATACTTCTGAGCCACATAATCCATAACTTCGCCGCGGCGGCGTTCGCAAAAATCAACATCAATGTCAGGCATGCTGATGCGTTCCGAGTTAAGGAAACGTTCAAACAGAAGATTGTAGGGAATGGGGTCGAGGTCGGTTATTTTCAAGGCCCAGGCCACCAGTGAACCGGCCGCGGAGCCACGCCCCGGCCCTACGGGAATGCCCTGTTTTTTGGCCCAATTGATGAAATCCTGAACAATCAGGAAATATCCCGCAAACCCCATGCTGCAAATCACATCCAGCTCGTGGGTCAGGCGGGCCTGATATGATTCACGGTCAATTTCATTGCGGTGGGGGGCATTATCCACACGTTCCTGCAAGCCCTTCAGGCTCAGTTCTCTCAGCTCTTCATCCAGACTTCTGCCTGGCTCTACCGTGTATTGAGGGAAATGGTAACTTTTGAGGTCAAGTTCCAGGTCACACTGCTCCGCAATCAGCAGGGTGTTTTCAAGCGCTTGGGGCACATGGGAAAATGCCGCTTCCATCTCTTCCGGCGTCTTATAATAAAGTTCGCGGGTTTCAAAACGCATGCGGCGTTCGTCATTTATCGTGTTCTGGGTCTGAATGCAAAGCAGGATGTCGTGCGCGTCAACATCGTCTTTATCCAGATAATGACAATCGTTGGTGGCCACAAGAGGAAGGCCGGTTTGTTCGGCCAGCTCAATAAGACGTTTGTTTAAGACGCGCTGTTCCTCGAGACCGTTTTCCTGCAGTTCCAGGTAAAACCGGCCGGGAAAAATTTGCGAATAATATTCCGCCATTTCAATGGCGGCTTTCAGGCCTCCCCGGTCAGGGCTTCCGTCTCCAAAATCCTCTGCGTTGCGGCGAATGTTTTGGTCGGTCATCAATATGCGGGGGATTTCTCCGGCAAGGCAGGCCGACAGGGCGATAATGCCCTCACTGTGCCGGGCCAGAATTTCCTTGTCGATTCTTGGCTTGTAGTAGTAGCCTTCGGTAAACCCGCTGCTTACAAGCTTGAGCAGATTTTGGTATCCGGTTAAGTTTTGGGCCAGAAGCACAAGGTGATAGCGTGTGCGGGCAAAGGCGGAATCGCGGTCAAAACGGTTAGTGTGCGCAACATAAACTTCGCAGCCGATAATCGGCTTGAGGCCGAAACTTTTTGCCTGCGTATAAAAATCTATGGCCCCAAACAGGTTGCCGTGGTCTGTAATGGCGGCGGCATCCATGCCATAATCCTTCGCTCTGGCGCAAAGGTCCTTTATCCTGATTGCTCCGTCAAGCAGGCTGTATTCTGTGTGACAGTGAAGGTGTACAAATTCTGGCATTTTTTTAATTTGGATGTTGCTAGTAAAGTTCGATAAGTTTTTTGTCGGCAAGCAGGCCAAGCAGGTCCGCGCAGTCAGCCGCAATAAAATCGGGCATGCATGATAGCAGCTTTTCTTTTGATGCGTGCCCGCAAAGCACGGCGGCCGTGCTAGTATTGCATTCTTTACCCACCTTGATATCCATGGGATCGTCGCCTACCATCAGGGCTTCTTCGGGGGCAACGCGCATGAGCTCAAGCGCAGTGCTGAGGTGGACAGGGTCTGGCTTCCATTTAGATATGTCATCCCTGCTTAAAAGACAAGAGCAAAGCTTTTCCAGGTCGGGCAAGGCTGTCAGCACAGCTTTGCGGCAATTTCTGGTAACAATGCCCGTTTTAACGTTTGAGTTTACAAGTTTTTTCAAAATTTCGCGTGTTTCCGGGAAGAGGCCGCCGCGTTTTACCGCCGCCACTTCAACCTCCGCCATTGCCATGTCGGCCTGCCGAAGGACTTCCTGTGCAAAGCCTTCTCCCCGTAGCCTGGAAGCCGCCACATAAACTTTTTCAAGCCACTCCAGGGCAGGCTCCTCC
>CAZDJL010000139.1:0-4406 GCA_964505745.1 uncultured Desulfovibrionaceae bacterium
AAGGCGCAGACGCCAAAGGGCGTCGCCTCCGCCGCAAAGCTCCGGTGGCCGCCCCTTAAAGCCACTCCCCCAGAAGCACGCCGCCCAACGTCACCGCACCCTCCATGCTCACGGCAAGCAGGCAAGATGTATTATTTCCGTTATCCGCAGGCAGGGCGCTTAAAAGTCAAACCTCTCCAGGCCTTCTTTCCTCAGAAAAACTGCTTTACTTCAAAAACTCATCATACGAAATCGGGAAAGATTTTTTCCAGCGGCCTGCGTTCCGGCACAACAATTTCCTTGACATGCCTGCCTGCTTCCTCCTTGGAAAGATAAAGCCCGCAATAACAGGAGCCATATTCCGCCACATCCGGCTCGCGATAAACACAGGGGCAAAATATATCTTCATCCGCCTGCCTGGAGCCGGAGGTCAGGCGGCAAGGGCAAAGCAAATAGCCGTAACGCTGCTTATTGACAAGCAGTTGCTCAAGGATGGGCAAAGTCATTTCCTCAAGCCTGGGGTTAAAGTAGTATCCTTTCTTTTCCTGCGTTTCTTTAAGAATTTCATATAACCTTTCAGCCGTAATTTCTTTAGCCATATATCAGCCTCTGGTATTTCTCTTCGTTAAATCCCACAATCACGCACTTCCCATCGTCCACAATCAATGTGGGGAAAGAAAGCCTGGGATTATATTTAAAAACTTCTTTCATAACGGCTTTCCGTTCCTCGTCCACCAGAGCATCCGCATGCACAAGCTCATATTTGAGGCGGTGCAGTTCAAGAAAGTCTTTGGCGTGCCTGCAATGAATACAGGTGGAAAGCGCGTATAAGCGCAAAATGTGCCCGGCCATATCAACTCCTTTGCTAGTTCTTTGCAATTCACTACCGTGCGAGAGGCCTCATAAGGCAAAAACATGCCCAAGCATTGCCACAAAAATTTCCAGTTAACTAAACCATATTCGAGTTCTTCTTTTTTTTCAACCGCATTCCGGCTAAAAACCGCCTTCCTTGTACATTTCCCCCTTTCCCGGCCCTTTCAGGGCCGATTGGCCCCAAAGATGCGCTAAAAACATATTTCATCCGTTATTCATGGGCAGCGGCCTCACACCGCCCGCCGCCAGGGCGGCTTGCCCCTGCGCTGAAAACCGCGAGACCAGCGCCGTTATTCTTCCTTTGGCTCTAAAGTTTTAGCGCCCGCGTCCGATTGAGGTACTGTCTGCCTTAGATGGCGGGAAGCACCATGGAAGGGTGCGAAATTATGCGTTTAAAAAATTAAGGGGAGAAAAATGCTGGATTACTACAGGTACAAGGATGTGCTGGAGCTATTCGGCAAAGGCGATCTGGAAGAAGGCAAATGCGCTCTCATGGAGTTGCAGGCGAAACACATTGCCCTTGCAGATGAAAACAGTATTTTGAGAACCCAGGTTCAGGAATATGAGGATATTCTTTATATTGCAAAAAACCTGATTTTTGACGGCTCCTGCTACTGGCTTGTAACCGGAAGCATCAAGCAGGGCCCGTTCTGCGAGAAATGCTACTCCGGAGCGGGAATATTAATAAGGCTGATTGACGGGAAAGCCGGGCACCGCTGCCCCATGTGCGGTTCCCTCCACCAGTCGGAGGCGTTTGAAGCCGATGCAGTGCTTAGCCAGGAGGCTGCTGGAGCGGGAAAAATTCTGCCGTTTGTCCGCTGAATTGACAAATGACGCTTTTGCGCAAATCAAGGTAAGGGCTGATGAAAAACAGCAATCTCGACATTAAAGGAAGCGTGCTGCTTCTCGGAAAATCCGAAGAGCTGGTTTACATTGACCGCAAGATGCTCCGGGCCTGCGGAGCAGGCCGGGCCGTGTTTTCGCAAAACGGCCTGAAAACCGCCCGCTTTCTGGCCGCCCTGCCCGAAAGCAAGCGTCCCGCTTTTATTTTCTGCGCCGAGCCGGCCGACATGGGCAACCTGCAGCTTCTTCGGCTCATTCGTCTGCATCCGGGTCTTTTTGACCTCCCGGTGATTTTGGTGATGGACCGTCTCGATTCCCAGATTATTGCGGAAACAGGCAAATTGGGTTCATGTTCGCTGCTTGTAAGGCCCTACACGCAAAAAGAGATGGAAACCGCCATCCTTAATGCTGGAAAGGAAAAATCGAGACTTGAACCCTGCCCGGACGCATCCATGTTCAATCAGGCCCTGACAGCCATGGACGCCAGTTCCCGCCCCAACACCCCCGCGCGCAAGCAGCCGGACAAAAACATGCTGCTGATCGGTAAAAGCATGCTCAGGCAAGGCAAATACCAGCAGGCAATAAACGTGTTCAGGAGCCATCTGCAAAAAGAACCCGCCTCAATAGGCGAAGCCCTGCACGGCATCGCCCTGGCCCACGAAAACCTGGGCGCAATCCAGAAAAACCGGGACTTCCTCCAGCAGGCCGCGGCCGCCTACATTGAGGAAGAAGACTTCATGTCCGCCCGCGCACTGTTTGCAAAGCTCCGCGGCCAAACCGGCCCCGAAAGAACGGACAATCCGCTTTACCACGCGGGCGCGCGCCTTCTGAAAGAAGGAAGTTTCGCCTCCGCAGCCGTGGCTTTCATGCAGGGGCATATGCTTACCCCAGGCGTCTCCTTCCATGCTCACGCCGCCCGCGCCTGCCAGTTTGCCTGCAACCCGGAAAAAAGCGCAGAGGAAATTTGCCTGCATGTGGAACGCCGCAACCCCAGGCTGGGGCGGCAGCTTCGCAATCATCTTTTCATGCCCGGCAGCATTGAGGCCGAGCCTGAACTGGAGCCGCGCTCCGGGCTTTGGGGGCGAGTTTGCGAAGCGGTTGAAGTTGCCCGGTATACCGCCAAACTGCTTGCAACCAGTTAAAGCAGCCCGATTTCAAGGCGCCCCTCCCATGCCAGGCGTGCGGTTTTAAAACCGGTTTGTCCCGGTTTTTCCTTTTTTCAGCCCTCTGTCATCCGCAGCAATTTTCGCTGCGGATTTACATTTTAAAATTGAAACTTTTTCAGGCTCTTGTATTTTTGAACAACATCGATATACTGTTAGAGGCTGCCTGTTTGACTAAATATTCCTTCAACCCTTTCCAACCATGAATTTAAAAAGCAACCACATACCCAGGGCTACCCTTGAACGCATGGCCGTATACCTGGAAGTGCTCAACTCGCTCACCCGTGATGGAGTCATCCTGATTTCATCCGAAGAGCTGGGCACTTTCTGCAACACCAATGGGGCGCAGGTACGAAAAGACCTTGCCTATTTTGGGGAATTCGGCGTGCGGGGCCTGGGCTACTACGTGGAGGAGCTGTCGCACGCCATTGCCTCCTCACTGGGCATAAACCGCGAATGGCGGGCTGTGGTGGTGGGCATTGGCAACACCGCACGTTCACTTCTGCTGCACCGGGAAATGCGCATGCACACCTACCGCATAGTGGGCCTGTTCGATATTGACCCGGCCAAAGAGGGCCAAGAAATTCTGGGCATGAAAATCCAGAACATCAAAGAGCTGAAAAACCTGGGCGCACAGCTCAAGCCGGAAATCGGCATAATCACCTCCCGCCCCGACCATGTCCAGTACATTGTAAACCGTCTGCTGGACGCAGGGGTGCGGGGCATTCTCAACTTCACCCCTACCCGCGTGCCCGTTCCCGACGGCGTATACATAGAATACGTCGACTACCTCCACCACCTGTATGCCCTGTCCTTCAACCTGAGTTCCCACTCCAAACATTTGCCATAACCCGGCGGCCGCAAGATGGCAGAACAAACAAACTTCACCAGACCATGCCTTGCCCTGCTCACCGATTTCGGCCTCAAAGAACCATATGTAGGGCAGCTGAAAGCCGTTGTCTGCCGGGAATGCCCCAACTCATTGATTATAGACATAAGCCACGAAGTTCCCCCCTTCAACATCCGGATGGGAGCCTATTTTCTGGCGGCAAGCGCCCCCCGTTTTCCCGCCGGAACCATATTCATGGCGATAGTTGACCCCGGAGTGGGCTCCAGCAGAGAAATCATCATTCTGCAAACCGCTTCCCAAATTTTCCTTGGCCCGAACAACGCCCTGCTCAGCATGGTTGAACGGGATGAAAAAACAACTTTATGGCAAATTGCCCAACCCGAAAAAGATGATTCTTGCCAGCTTTTCGCAGGGCGCGACATTATTGCCCCTGTAGCCGCCAAGCTCTTGAACGGCAAAAAGCCGGAAGAAATAGCAAGCCCAATGCTGATTGAAAAGCTGCGCACGGAAAACTGGGCCCAGGCGCAACGGGCAAAAGGCTTTATTGACGCAGAGGCGCTGCATGTGGACCGTTTCGGCAATGTAATCATAAACATGGCAACCAAAAGCGGTAAACTGCTGGAGGCTTCCGGAACCATGCTCTGCCGGTTCAAGGATAAAGAATATCCCCTGTTCAGGGCATCCTATTACGCGCAAAT
>CAZDJL010000140.1:0-4402 GCA_964505745.1 uncultured Desulfovibrionaceae bacterium
TCCACTTCAACCCGAAAGTTTACCTGGATCTCCCCTGGAAAGGCGAGCTTGTTCTCGGCTACAACTATAGCGACACAAACAGGGGGCTGATCCGCTCAAACCGCAATGACGGCGCTCCGGCTAACGACAGCGACCCGTCACTGCCCGGATTTGATACCCCAATCAATTCCCACTACCCTGTGGCGAGCGGGGAATCTTTCGCCGGAGGCTCGCCCTCCCCAGCCATGAACGTTATTGGCGACGGCGCATACTGGCGCAAACTGCGCCATTTAATGGACGTCACCTACCGGCAGGAATTTCTGGACAGCGCATATTTTGAAGTAATGGCCTTTAAAAACCATGAAACCAGACGAGAGAAAAACTACGCCGACATTGCGTCCAGGCTGCAACTGAACGCATTCGCTCCTCCAATAGGCAAATTCAACCCTGCCCTGACGGAAGAAGGAGATCTGGTGCTGGACCGGAAAGTTACGGTGGACAACACCCACGGCTTCAAATTCAAAACAGGAGTCACGGCCGGAAGCCATGAGCTTATGGGCGGAGTGGACTACAAACTGCTTAGCCCGGGGGGAATAGACGTAAATTATGTGGATGAAAACTACAACAAGGCCGGCCTGAACAACTGGACTGGCGAGATGGACTCGCAGGCCGCCGGGGCTTCGGCCAAGGTGTTCGGATCTTTTCTGGCCGACAAATTCGCCCTTACCGACAAACTGACCCTTGACCTGGGCATGCGTTTTGACGGCTACGAGTACACAGGCTACAGAGACAGCAAAATATCGCCCAAGGGAATGCTCACTTACGATTTCACGGACAGCCAGTCCGCATCGGTGGCGGTTTATCAGAACTATAGAACCCCAAGCATACCGGAACTTTACTGGAATTCACAGTCCTCATCGACAAACCCTGGCACAAATGTGCCCTACCTGACAGGCAAAACCCT
Source organism: uncultured Desulfovibrionaceae bacterium (assembly GCA_964505745.1). Classification (GTDB taxonomy): domain Bacteria; phylum Desulfobacterota; class Desulfovibrionia; order Desulfovibrionales; family Desulfovibrionaceae; genus RGIG1962. The sequence goes on from CAZDJL010000140.1 coordinate 944, forward strand.
GAAACCGGAAACGGCCCAGGGCGTGGACCTGGCCTATAAATATTCCTTTGAGAACAGCGGATTCGTCAAGCTTTCCGGGTTTTACTACGATGTAAAAGATTATATCATGCACAAAGCCGTATATGTAAACCGCTCTCCCAGCTATCAGGCCTGGGCCGCCTATAATGCCGACGCCGAAATTTACGGAACCACCTTAAGCGGCAGCTACCCCATTTTGGACTGCCTGCGGCTGAACGGGGCAATCACATGGCAGGACAACAGGAAAAAGAACGACCCCGCAGACCCGGACGGAGTTCTGGACAAACTGGAATATATACCCAACTGGAAAGGCACAACCGGTTTTTCCTGGGACATGACAGACGACATTACCCTGGACACGGCGCTTACCTACACCGGCCCCAGGGAATACTACATCAACACTGCGGCCCTGCGCGAAGGCGAGCTGGGCAGCTACACCACGCTTGGAGCCAGCCTGCAATACAGGCTTGACGAGCATTTGACCCTGGAAGCCTACGCCGACAACATAACCGACAAAAACTACGAAGAGTCCTGGGGCTATCCGGCTTTGGGATTCAACGCGGGAGTGAGCATAAAATGGGAACTGTAAACACGACTGACGACGCCCGGGACTTTTGGAACGCAAAAGCACGAACCTTTCCCCGTTTTGAAGATGGAGAAAACAACTACGAAGCGGGCATGCTGCGAATCGCCCGCGAGAATGGCGTGGATTTCAAGGGGAAAAAGGTTCTTGATGTAGGCTGCGGCAGCGGAATGTACACAATACGGATTGCGCGCGAAGCGCAATCCGTCACGGCCGTGGATATTTCCGAAGAAATGCTCAGGATTCTCAAGGAAGATTCGCAGGCGCTGGGCATCAACAACATCACCTGCATCCACTCCAATTGGGAGGCGTTTGATGTTGATGAACGCTTTGACGTGGTGTTCGCATCCATGACTCCGGCCCTGGAAACTGAAACCGGCAAAGAAAAATTGCTGCGTTTCGCCAATGACTGGATAGTTTTTATGGGATTTTCAAACCGCATGGCTTCGGACGTGATGCAAGGGCTGTTCGCCCACTATGGGCTAACCCCCAAAATATTCAACAGCACCGCCAAAATGCGTGAATGGCTGGAGAAAAAAGGCTTCGCCTATACCGCGGTGCCGGTAAGCAACGAATGGGTGGTGCCCTGGAGCAGGGAAGGGCTGATTGACTCCTGCGCCACTGCCTTGACAAGCTACGGGGTAAACCCCGACCTGGAACTGATCGGGCGGCATGTGGAAGCCTTTCGTGAGGATTCCGGAAAATATGTTGAGCGCACAAAATACAGCATCGAGATGATACTATGGCAAAATTCCTGACCCTTGCCCTGTTGGTTTTATTTTGCCCCATTGAAGCATACGCGGGGGGCAAAACAATTTCCGACGCCTTCGGGCGCAAAGTTGAAATTCCTTCCGAGGTGCGCAGGGTCGTGGCCCTGGGCAGCAGCATGGCCTTCATAACCTATCTTGAAGGCCAGGATCTGGTTGTGGGGGTTGAAGACATAGACAAGACCGATGCCGCCAAACCATACGTCATGCTTAACCGCAAGCGTTTCAACAATCTGCCTGTGGTTGGCAAGGCGGGGGCGGTGCGCATCCCAAACTATGAACAGATTGTCAGCCTCAAGCCGGATGTTGTGTTCATTCTTTCGGTGGACGGCTCCGAGCCGGATTTGCTGCAGCGCAAGCTGCGCATTCCAGTGGTTGCGGTAAGCCAGGGGTTTCCCGCCTTCGACCAGGATGTGTTCATAAATTCAATCAGGCTGACAGGAGAGGTGCTCAACCGGCAGGAGCGGGCGGAAACGCTTGTGAGAGGAATTGCCGCCCTGGGCGGCCAACTGAATTACAGCCCGGCCCCGGGGGAGCAGGCCATAGCCTACGTGGGCGGCCTGTCTTATAAGGGAAATCAGGGAATAAACAGCACTGCGGGAAATTTTTTCCCGCTCCGGCTGGCCCGCATAGCCAACCTTGCGGACAGCACAGGCCGGGAAGGGCATCAATTTGTGAGCAAGGAATTCCTTATTGCCTCCAACCCGCCCCTGATTTTCATAGACGGCAACGGGCTGCCCCTTATCCGGGAAGGCATCAGGGACGACCATGAATATTTTGAACGCCTGAAGGCTCTGAAAAACGGAAACGCATGGCTGCTGCTTCCACACACTTCCTATTTCAATAACCCGGAAATTCTGTATATAAACGCGTTTTTCATGGCCAAAGCCGCATACCCCGAACACTATGCGAAAATGGACCCCGAAGCATGGGCCGACAAGATCTTCATCCTGTTTAACGGCAGCCCCATGTATAAGCAGTTTACAGAAAAAACCGGCGCGTTCGGGCGCATGCTTCTTTCAGAAGGCAATCTGGAATATGCAAAATAGCGCCTCCCTCGCGGCCGGGCCAGCACTGCGCCGCATGCCCTCCGGCGCGGCAAAGCCCGCTTTCTTTATGTGCGCCGCGCTTGGCATTCTGCTTCTCTGCCTCACCGGGCTAAAACAGGGCGCAACGGAAAGCTCGTGGCAGGACATTCTGGACGCCCTGTTCCTCTCGGGGCGCAACCCGGACCTGGAATATTTCGTCCTGCATTTGCGCCTGCCCAAAGTGCTGGCAGCTCTGGCCGTGGGGGCGGTTTTGGCGTTTAATGGGGTTATTCTGCAAAATGTGCTCAACAACCCACTGGCCTCCTCCTTCACCCTGGGCCTTTCCCAGGGTGCCGCCTTTGGAGCCAGCTTTTCCATGATCGCATTCCCTCCGGCCGCCTTTCAGCTTGGCATCAGCCTGGTTGCCCTGGGCGCGTTCGGAGGCTCCCTTTCCGCCGCCCTGCTCATTCTGGCGTTTACAATGATGAGGGGAATAACGGCCCAGGGGCTCATTCTGGCGGGCATAGCCCTGTCCACCCTGTTTGGCGCCGCCACCATGTCTCTGCAATATTTCGCAACCGACAGCCAGGTGGCGGCCACTGTGTTCTGGACTTTTGGCGACCTGAGCAAGGGAAGCTGGAAGGAAGCCCTGCTTGTGCTGGCGGCCCTTGCGGCAGGCCTGCTGTTTGCCCTCAGGCACAGCATGGACTATGACGCCTTGCGCTGGGGCGATGCACAGGCCTTGGCGCTGGGGGTAAACGTAAAGCGCCTGCGTGCCAGCTCTTTGCTGGCGGCGTCGCTCATAACCGCCTTCGCCACCGCATTTTACGGCGTTATCGGCTTTGTGGGGCTTGTGGCCCCGCACATGGTCCGGCTGCTTTTCCCCCACGCAGGCCACTTTTTTCTGCTTTGCGCGTCAGCCGTGTTCGGAGCTTTTTTCCTGCTGGCGGCGGATATTATCGCCCAAACTCTGTTTTTCCCGGTGCTTTTGCCCATAGGAATAGTGTGTGCCTTCACCGGGGTTCCAGTTTTTCTTTTTCTTCTGTTCAAGAGGTCTGCGGGC
>CAZDJL010000141.1:0-4387 GCA_964505745.1 uncultured Desulfovibrionaceae bacterium
GGATGAAGACGACATTCTGGCCGCGATGAGCACCAAGACCGGTTCAATAATGAACGACAAGGTCCTGGTGCAAGATTTGCAAAAAATCACCGAACTTTACCGCCAGGAAGGTTTTTACCTGGCAAAAGTTTCCCACCGCATCCAGGGCGAAGGCCCTTCCGCCAGCCTGGTGATTAATATTGACGAAGGGAACCAGCTTTACATAAAGGAAGTAAAAATTGAAGGGGCGGAAGAACTTTCAGAGTCCGGCATAAAAAGCGAACTTGCACTGCAGGAACGCGGCTGGCTGTCCTGGTTCACCGGAACCGGAGTTCTTCAAGAAGAATATCTGGACCGCGACACTGCCGCCATTTCCGCTTATTATATGGACAGGGGCTTCCTCCGCGTAGCTGTTGGCGCACCTGATGTGGTTTACGAGGAAGACGGAATTATCATCACCTTCCATGTGCGCGAAGGCCCACGCTTCAAACTTGGGGAAGTTACCTTTGAAGGAGACCTGATTGAGCCGGCGGACAAGCTTTCCGAACTCATCGCGCTGGATGATATGGCGGAAAAGAATGATTATTTCAAACTTACAGTCATGCAGGACGATACGAAGAAGCTGACGGACTTCTACGGGGATTATGGATATGCCTATGCGGAAGCTTCCGGCAACCCGGTAATCCGCCCGGGTGATGAGCCCATTGTAGATGTAGTTTACTCCGTTGAAAAAAATCAGCGCATGTTCATCAATACCGTGCAGATTGAAGGCAACACCCGCACCCGCGACAATGTAATTTTACGTGAAATGCGCCTGGTTGACGGGGACATGTATGAGGCCAAAAAACTGCGCCGCTCGGTGGAAAGGCTGCGAAGCCTGAACTACTTTGAAGTGGCTGATGTGGACATACTTCCCACCGGACAAGAAGACGAGGTTGACCTTAAGATACGGGTAAAGGAAAAGAACACCGGCATGATTTCGGCGGGTGTGGGCTACTCCACCTACTCCAAAATCGGCTTTGGCGGCACCATAATGGAACGCAACATGTTCGGTAAGGGCTACTCCCTTGGGTTCAGCGGCAACTTCTCCGACCGCTACACCCGCTACAACCTTTCCTTTGTAAACCCAAGGCTTTATGACACCAACCTGTCTCTGGGCCTTGACGGCTACATCACCCGCGACTATTTCGATGATTTTGACAAGAAGACGACAGGCGGACAGGTCAGTCTGGCCTATCCTATCGGCGAATACACCAAAATTTACGGCAGCTACCGTCTGGAGCAATATAGCCTGTATGGCGTGGAGTCAGATGCTTCATGGCTGATCCGGCGCAGCGAGGGCGACCACATGGCGAGCGTCGGTCGGCTGGGGTTCAAACGCGACACGGTTGACGACCCGCGCAAGCCGACCAAAGGTACGATTATCGACATCAGCTCGGAATACGGCGGCACTTTCCTTGGCGGCAGCGACGACTTTGTGAAGCCGATAATGGATCTGCACGCGTTCAAATCCATCGCCACCAACCATGTCTTGCATGGGCGCCTCAAGGCGGGAGCAGCATTTGAAAACTCGGGCAAGCCTGTTCCGGTATTCGAACGCTTCTGGATTGGGGGCATGAACTCCATCCGCGGCTATGATTACGAAGAACTCTCCCCCCGCGACCCCTCCTCGCCCGACGACGACCACATCGGCGGCGACCGCATGGCATTTATCAACCTGGAATATATATGGACGTTTTACCCCGACCTGGGTTTGGCCGCGGTACCATTCTTTGACGCCGGATTCAACGTGGACTCCGACCAGCAGGACAATTACTTCAAAAACGAGCTGATTGCGAAATCGGTGGGTCTGGAGCTGCGCTGGAACTCCCCCATGGGAGACCTTCGCTTCTCGTACGGCTACCCGCTTGAGGATGTGTATGAGAAGTCAAGCCCCCGCTTCGACTTCTCCATGGGCCAGTCCTTCTAAAGGGCAATGCCGCTTTAGCCCTGGCGGCCGGAGACAGCCCCGCGAGAAACAGGCGAATCTAGTTTTTGCCGCGTATTCTCGTAAAGCAGCCCGGCTTAACGGGCAGACGGCAATGACGGCGCCAAAAGCACAGCCCCAAGGCACGCAAAAGCCGGGTAGTGCACGTTGTTTTTATTGAACGGCCGCGCTTCTCTTAAAAAAACGGATTATAAACACCAAAAAGAACACCCCGCCAGCCTATAAAGGTTGTACCGGGGCGTTCTTTTTGGTATTATATCCAGAATTTTGAAAAATCAGGAACAGCACTGAAACCGGACAGCAGATATTCATGCCTGAAAACTTACACTTTTCCAGGAAAACAAACTCATACTACCGTCAGGCAGCTATTCTGGCTTTTTTTCTGCTGTTTGCCGTCATATCCCCCCCCCAGGAAGCACAATCCGCTCCCAGTTATTCCAGCCTTAACCAGGAATTTAACAAGCTTTCCGCCGACCCCCAAAAGGCGGCCATGCGCGACCCATGGGAAAAAATGCAGGCCAAATTCGACAATCTGGCCAAATCAAACCCAAAAAGTTCGGATGCTCCCAAAGCAGCATTCATGGCCGCGCGCTGCCTGGAAGAAATAGCCATACGCACCCACAGCGGCAGGGATTTCCGCAACACCGCACAGGCTTTTGGAGAAGTGGGAAGGAAGTATCCCAAAACCGCCCAAGGGGATGAAGCTCTTTACAAAAAAGCCGAAATAGAATTCAAAAGGCTGAAAGCTCCCGATACTGCCCGTAAAACCCTGGAGCAGCTGCTTAAAAGCACCACAGACAACGCCATGAAAAACCAGGCTGGCAAGCTGAAAAAAGAAATAGAGAAGAGCCCCGCCCAGTCTCCAGGCAGAAATGAAGCTGCGCCAGCCGTAACCGCGCCAAAACAGCAGGAAGCTTTCAGTGAACCCACCCTGATCAGCATACTTATTAATGCTGACGAGAAAAAGGCGGACGCAGAAATTGAGCTTTCCACCGGAGCCGGTTATTCATGGCGCTTCATTCCCAAAGCCAAAACCTCCAGCGGGGAGGCCGTGCTGATTATTGAAGTTGAAGGCGTGGTCCCCAACGAGGGAATCAGCGGCGTAAGCACCGTGAGCAAAGGGCCGGTAAGACTGGTGCGCATAGTGAAAGCCAAGGTGAAGACCGTGTCTGGGAAAGACACGCCTTCATCCCGGATTGAATTCACTCTCAAGAACGATTATGCCAGCGAAGTAAAAACAGACAGTGCATCAAATAAAATACTGCTTAAAATAAACAGCGCTAAAATGCAGACGGCCACGGCCAGCGGCAGAGGGACGGCGGGCAGCATAGATAGAGCCTACGCCCCTGAAGAGGCCGTAGCGCCCCGGAATACCGCAACAAGTTCACACAGCAGAGCGGAAATGCTGGGCCTCACCGTAAACACCATCCTGCTGGACCCCGGGCACGGCGGCAAGGACCCCGGCGCCCAGGCCAATGGAGTCACTGAAAGCAAGCTGGTGCTCAGGATAGCCAAACTGGTTGAAACAAAGCTTAGAAAAAAAGGCTTTAAAGTCAGCTACACTCGCGACAATGATGTTTTCATAGCGCTGGATAAGCGCACTGAAGCCGCAAACCGGCGCAAGGTGGACCTGTTTGTTTCAATTCACGTGAACGCAAATGCTGATACTTCTGTATCCGGCATAGAAACATATTATCTTGACAAGGCAAAGACAAAAAGCGCAGAAAGGGTTGCCGCCCGTGAAAACGGGGTTAGCGTGGCCTCCATTGACGATTTGCAGGTCATACTCACAGACCTTGGGCTCAGTTCAAAAATGCAAGAATCGCGCAATCTCGCCAAAGACGTGCAAAGCAGCATGGAAAAGCAAATCAGAGCCACAGGCTATGCCGTGCGCAGCAATGGCGTTCGCTCCGGGCCGTTTTATGTGCTGATGGGAGCCAAGATGCCTGCAATTCTCGTAGAGGTGGGCTATTGCTCAAACAAAGCCGACGCCAACTACCTTAAGAACAGCAGATATGTTGAGCACGTTGCCGAAGGAATAGCAAACGGCATAATGAGCTATAAGGGAAGGATAGAGAATTCGGTAGAGTAACCCCCTAAAAAAGGAGGATGACATGAGTATCAAGCTGGCATACGGGTTGAACGACAAGCCGCGCTCGCTTTTGGATGCTGTTGTCTACTCCCTGCAGTGGATGATGATAATGATCTACCCTGTTGTGTGGGGCTATGCGATTGTCGGCATAGGGCTTGGCTTCACAGGCTCCGATTTTTCCGGATATATGGGGCGTGTGGTTCTGATTATCGGGGTAACCACACTTGTGCAAGCCACATGCGGGCACCGTTTCGCCATGGCTACCGGGCCAAATATCATACCTTCCACAGCAATTATGGTGGCCTTCGGCCTGGGCGGGCGCGAGCTTG
>CAZDJL010000142.1:0-4357 GCA_964505745.1 uncultured Desulfovibrionaceae bacterium
CTCGTTCAAGCGGTGCGCCGCTCCAAGCCCGGTGGGGCCTGCCCCGATAATGAGATATTTAACCTTCATCGGTTTTTCTCCCTGTTTTGACGCATGTTGTTATAAGTATGCTTTGTTTGTAGGATATGGCAAAGAGGAAGGAACAAAAAACCATTGCTGCCTCCCGTCCCGCGCTTATGGGCTAAGCGGGGCAGGCCTGTGGCAGGTGAAAGCTTCCATACAAGTTTCATCCTGGTGGTAAGGGCAAGCCCGATAATGGACTGTTTGCGGGAAGCTGGCTGGTTTTGCAGGCAAGTCATCACTGGTTTGTTTTATTCAAATGTTGCGGGTTGAAAACATGAGTGTTTTACTGTTGAATATTTACCAGAAACGCGTTTTAAAAAAAAGGGCTTTCTCTGTAGGGAAGAATGGGGCTGAACTTTTTTTATAATAGGATTGATTCTTTTTTGGGTATGGCATATAAAATAGCTATGATTATAAATTTCTTTTTTGTATTTGTTTTGAAAAAGGAGGGCGTTTTGCCAAAAACAACCCTGGGCCGGTTTCTCTTCTTGCCTTTCTGCGCTATTCTGCAAGGTGGGGTTTGCCTGGGAGAAATTCATGAGCAATAGCTGCAAATGGACGGCAAAAGCGTTGCTGGATGCGCGTTTTCACTATTGCGGTCTTGAGCACCCCCTGTTGGGCGCGCTTTATGAAAAAGCCCTGGAGGGTTTGCCCGGGCAGAAAGCGGACGGCATTCCCGGGGGGCCTGCCGAAATTTGCCGGGACGGTTTTGTTTTGCCGGAACAGCCCGGACAGCCCGATGAATCCGGCCTTCAAGAATTAAAACAGATAGACCTGATGGAGCTGATCAGGCTTGACGGGCAACTGCCTCCTCTTCCTGCGGTGCTTTATGAATTGCAGCGGGTTGTGCAGGATGAAACAGCGAGCGCTGCTGCTGTGGCCGGGGTTGTGCGCTCCGATGCCGGGCTTTCCACATTTTTGCTTCGCCTTGTAAACAGCGCTTTTTACAGTTTTCCCGTGCGGATAGACACCATCCCCCGCGCGGTGAGCATGGTGGGCATACGCCCGCTTTACATGCTTTCAATGGGCATGCTTTTTCAGGACATGGCCAAGGCCCTGCCCAAAAACAGCATCAATATTGACGAATTTTGGCGCCATTCCATTGCTGTTGGCCTGGCGGCCCAGGAAATTTGGCAGGCTATGGGATATAAGGAAGGAGAAAGCCTGTTTACCGCCGGCCTTTTGCACGATATAGGCAAGCTGGCCCTGGCGTGCCTTTTGCCCAACAGCCCGGCTTTGCGCCAGCATATTCTGACAAGGTCGCGCAAGCTCCCCGCATGCGAAATCGAGCACGAACTTCTCGGCTTTGATCATGCCCGGTTCGGGGGAATGCTTTTACGCAAGTGGAACATGCCCTCAACACTCGCCATGCCGGTGTTCTGGCATCATCAGCCCCACTCCGCCGCCCACTATAAAGAGCCGGTGGTGGTTCATCTTGCCGACATTATCGTCACAGCCATGGGCGTTGGCGCCGTTCCAGGCTGCGTGGTGCCGAAGCTGGAGGCCGGGGCCTGGGAAATGACTGGACTTAGTGAAGAAATTGTGAAATCAATAGTTGATGTTGTGTCCAGTTCTTTGCAGGATGTTTGTAATATTTTCGGCGTACACGCCAAGATGTAAATTTTATGCTTAATTTGAAGGGATTCCTTAGCGATCCAGTTCTTTGCCAGAAGTTGCTTGCGCGCATAAACGATTTGGCTGACCGGCCTTTCAGGTTTATGGAAGTTTGCGGCACTCATACGGTCTCGTTGTTCAGAAGCGGTGTAATCTCCGTTTTGCCCAAAACTATAACCCATCTTTCCGGGCCAGGCTGCCCTGTGTGCGTAACGCACGATTCGGAAGTGGCCGCCGCAATCAGGCTGGCCGGGAGGGACGATGTGCATGTGGCCACTTTTGGCGACTTGATACGCGTGCCAGGCCCGAAAGGCATCAGCCTGAAAAAGGCTAAAGCGGAAGGGGCCAGGGTCGATATCGTCTATTCTCCCCTTGAGTGCCTGAAACTTGCGGAATCCGACCCCAAAACCCAGGTGGTTTTCATTGGAATCGGCTTTGAGACAACCTCTCCCGCGGTTGCCGCCACAGTTCTTGAGGCCAGGCGCAGGAAAATCAAAAATTTTTCTGTGCTGAATTGCCACAAGCTTGTTCCCCCCGCTCTGCACGCATTGCTTGCTTCCCCTCCAGATTTGCCGAAGGCAAAGGGAGAACACAGGGGGATAGACGGATTCCTGCTGCCAGGGCATGTGTCCACCATTCTTGGTGTGGATGCGTACAATTTTATTGCCGAGCAGTATGAAAAACCGGCTGTGGTAGCCGGGTTTGAGCCGGCGGATCTTTTGCAGGCCATGGTGCAGCTTCTGGAAATGCGGAAGGAAGGCAAGCCGGCGGTAAAAAATGAATACGCGCGGGCGGTGCGCAACGAAGGAAATGTCAGGGCGCGGGAAATACTTTTTCAGGTGTTTGAAATATCTGGCGCCCGCTGGCGCGGGATTGGGCAAATACCTGACAGCGGGCTCGCTTTCCGGGATAGTTTTGAAGACTATGATGCGGTTAGAAAACTTGGAATCAGCCTTGAGGATACCCCTCCCATACCTGGGTGCATGTGCGGAGAGGCGCTTGCAGGGCTGATTCAGCCTCCGGAATGTCCATTGTTCAGCAAAATTTGCACACCGCAAAACCCGGTGGGCCCGTGCATGGTTTCCACCGAGGGCAGTTGCGCGGCCTACTATAATTACGGAATTTAACCGGATATGAAAGATATTCTGCTTTTAGACCATGGCAGCGGAGGCAGGGCCTCGCACCGTTTAATCAGCGAGGTTTTTGTTTCGCGTTTTTCCAACCCTATGCTGGACAGCCTGAACGACGCGGCCCGGCTGGAAGTGTCCGGCCCCCTTTCAATGAGCACAGACAGTTATACTGTTGATCCTATTTTTTTCCCGGGCGGGGATATCGGTTCTTTAGCCGTGCACGGAACGGTGAATGATGTGTCCATGCTTGGGGCAAAACCTCTTTTCCTTTCTTGCGCCTTTATTATTGAAGAAGGCTTTCCGCTTGGCGACCTTGACCGGATTGTGCTGTCAATGGCCCGCGCGGCCGAAGAGGCCGGGGTGTTTATTGTGACCGGGGATACTAAAGTCGTTCCAAAAGGAGCGGTGGATAAAGTTTTTATCAATACCACCGGCATTGGCAGTATTGTTGCCAACCCCATGCCTGCAGGCAATGGGGCAAAGCCGGGCGATGCCGTTTTGCTTAGCGGCCCCGTTGGAGATCACGGCCTTGCCGTTATGGGCAGCCGGGCCGGCCTTACCCTCGCTTCAGATGTGGTGAGCGACAGCGCCGCAATTCATGAAATGGTGCTGGGTCTGGTTCATAACCTTGAGGAAGTGCATGTTTTGCGCGATCCTACCAGAGGAGGCCTGGCAACAACTCTCAATGAAATAGCCGCCCAGTCGGAAATGGTGATTGCTTTGAACGAAGCGGAGCTGCCTGTTCGCAAGGGCGTGGCCCAGGCCGCCTCAATTCTTGGGCTGGATCCGTTGTATCTTGCTTGTGAGGGGCGGCTGATTGCCGTAGTTCCCGACTGTCTGGCGGAAGAGGCGCTGCGGATAATGCGCTCAAGCCCGCATGGCGGCCTTGCCTGCCGCATAGGCAGCGTGCTTGACCCGGGCGGGGAGAACGGCCGGGCCGGGCAGGTGATTCTCCGTACTGCCATTGGAGGCAAGCGCCTGCTTTCAATGCTTGAAGGGGAACAGCTCCCGAGGATTTGCTGAGGAACCTCCGGTTTGGCTATGCAGGGGCCGCGGCGTGTGAAGTGCATTTTGCCTGCTATGTGCAGGGCTGTTCCGGTTTGCGCTGCTGAAGGGTGAATTGTTTTCAAGCTGAACTGTTTCAGTAGTTAAAGGCATGGAGCCGTTGGGAATTTCCAGCGGCTTGTTTTGCGCCTGTAGTTTTTCATGTTGGAAGTGCCCTGCCTGGGTAGAAAATTCAGGGGACTATGCGGGCGGGTTTTGCCTGCCGTTTGGCGGTATAGTTCAAATGTTGGAGGATATTAAATTGAAATGGCGCTTTTTGGCAAAATGCACTGCCTGCGCGGGCAGTGCCGCCCGCCCCGCAGGCGTAGGCGGGCGATTCTGCAGAGCGGCGGAACTGCTGCACAAAAAAGCAAGGGGACTTTACCCGCAAGGCAGGGTACAGGGCGGGAGGCCATTCTCTTTTGCCGTTAAATGCCAAGAGGGGGCTTAAGGCAGATTAACTTTAAGACGCTTGCTCCGGCGCTTAACGGCGAGAGTGAATCTCG
>CAZDJL010000143.1:0-4317 GCA_964505745.1 uncultured Desulfovibrionaceae bacterium
TGGGTGACATTTTTTTTTGCAAATTATTATTTGTATACACTAGACTATTTCCCCCATATTAAACATTTTATCGTCATTTATTTAATAATCGGGAAAAATCTCTTTCCTGGCTTCTTTTTTTTTATTCACAGGGGTTGAGATTTTCTCAAGCTTTCATTATGGTGAAACCAAGTTTTGGTTATCATGCAATCAGACAGCCAGATTAAACCGTCTTATCTGGCAGTATGAAATCGGACAAAAAAAGGGACTTGGGCTTTTGCCCGCAAATAGGAGGCATAAATGGAAGAAGCTACCGGATTTGTAATGACATGGGACATATGGATGGCCATAATAATTTTCGCCATCTCTGTAGGTGTGGGCATATTCGCTCTGAAAAGCCTGTAATCCACTTCTCAAGCTTGCCGAAGCGGCTGTGCGCCGCGGGACGATTCGGCAAATTTCAACAAAAAAAGGACGGGTACCCGTCCTTTTTTGCGGTTTACAGAAAAGGCTTTCTTAGCCATCCGCCCGGCCAAAACCAGCCCCGCAAGCTGATGAAACTATTCACTTGACAAAAAACAGGGGACAAGTAAGGGTAAAAGGTCACCTTAGGGCCGGAAGAAATAACACCCCGCCCTTTTGCCAAAAACACTTTTTCTCATTCAGGAAAAAGTGAAAAAATACTCAAACTATATGTTCAGATGGAGATTGTAATGGCTAAGATGAAAACTATGGACGGGAACTCGGCCACCACTCATATCGCTTACGCCCTCAGCGATGTGGCCGCTATTTATCCCATCACTCCTTCTTCGCCAATGGGCGAGGAGGCCGACCAGCTTGCAGCGTCCGGACGCAAAAACCTGTTTGACCAGGTCATGTCCATCCGCACCATGCAATCGGAAGCGGGTGCGGCCGCCGCTGTCCACGGTGCACTTGCGAGTGGCTGCCTGACCACCACCTTCACCGCCTCCCAAGGCCTGCTTCTGATGATCCCCAACATGTATAAAATTTCCGGCGAGCTGCTCCCCTGCGTATTTCATGTCTCCGCACGCGCTCTTGCCACTCACGCCCTTTCAATTTTCGGGGACCATCAGGACGTAATGGCAGTGCGCCAAACCGGGTTCGCAATGATCGCCTCCTCGTCCGTGCAGGAATGCATGGATCTGGCCTTGGTTTCACATCTTGCCACTTTGGAAGCCAGCGTGCCGTTTCTTCACTTTTTTGACGGCTTCCGCACCTCACACGAAGTTCAGAAGATCAGCGTAATTGAATATGATGACATAAAGAAGCTGGTAAACTGGGAAGCTGTTCAGGCCTTCCGCGAACGCGCCATGAGCCCGGACAACCCTCATGTGCGCGGCACGGCCCAGAACCCGGACATCTACTTCCAGAATTCGGAGGCGGCCAACCCTTACTACATCAATATCCCCGGCGTGGTTCAGGACTATATGAACAAGCTGGCCAAAACCGTTGGGCGCCAATACCATCTGTTTGACTATGTGGGCCACCCCGAGGCCAAACGCGTAATTGTGGCCATGGGTTCCGCCTGTGAAACGGTTGAAGAAACCGTGAATCACCTCGTGAAGGAAGGAGAGCGGGTCGGCCTGGTCAAGGTTCGTCTTTTCCGCCCCTTCTCGGGCGAGCACCTGCTTCAGGCCATACCCTACAGCGCAAAGGCCATTGCCGTTCTCGACCGCACCAAGGAGCGGGGAGCGCTGGGAGAGCCGCTGTATCAGGACGTGCTTTCCGCATTTGCCGAAGCGAAAATTCTGCCGACCATAGTTGGCGGACGCTACGGCCTTGGTTCCAAGGACTTCACCCCCGCTCAGGTCAAGGCGGTGTTCGACAACCTGAAAACCCACACCCCAAAAAATCATTTCACAGTCGGCATCGAGGACGATGTGACTCACACGTCCCTTGAACTGGGCCTTCCGCTTGACACTGTGCCGGAAGGCACCGTGCAGTGCAAGTTTTTTGGCCTTGGCTCCGACGGCACAGTGGGCGCGAACAAGCAGGCCATTAAAATCATTGGCGACCACACGGACATGTATGCCCAGGGCTATTTTGACTATGACTCCAAAAAGTCGGGCGGATTTACCGTGTCGCACCTGCGTTTCGGCAAAAAGCCCATCCAGTCCACCTATCTGGTAACTTCGCCGGACTACGTGGCCTGCCACAAATCCAGCTATGTGCATCAATATGACATGCTGCACGGCATCAGAGAAGGCGGCATTTTCGTGCTCAACTCCAACTGGCACACCCAGGAAGATTTTGAACGCGAGCTGCCGGATCACACCAAGCACGCAATTGCGGCGAAAAAGCTCAAGTTTTATAATATTGACGCGGTAAAGGTGGCATCCGACGTGGGCCTGGGCGGGCGCATCAACATGATCATGCAAACCGCATTCTTCCGCCTTGCCAATGTGCTTCCTTTTGAAGAGGCCGTGGCCCTTTTGAAAGACTCCATCAAAAAGACCTATGCCTCCAAAGGGGACAAAATAGTCAACATGAACATAGAGGCCGTGGACCAGGCCGTGGACGCCCTGCGCGAGATCTCCTATCCCGAGTCGTGGGCAAAGCTCCCGGCCGGCCTGCCTGCGTTCACTGACGAGAATGATTATGTGCGCGAAGTGGTTCGGCCCATTCTTGCCCAGGAAGGCAACAAGCTGCCCGTCTCAGTTTTGTCGGAGGATGGAACTGTGCCGCTTGGCACTTCCGCCTATGAAAAACGCGCCGTTGCCATTAATGTGCCCGAATGGATTGCTGAAAACTGTATCCAGTGCAACCAGTGCGCCTTTGTTTGCCCGCACGCGGCCATCCGCCCCATCCTGGCCACCCAGGAGGAACTGCAGGACGCGCCAGCCAGCTTCAAGACGTTGAAGGCCAGCGGCAAAGAACTGTCCGGCCTCTCCTACCGCATCCAGGTATATGCGGAAGACTGCCAGGGCTGCTGTTCCTGCGCGTACACCTGCCCGGCCAAAGAAAAGGCCCTGGTGATGCAGCCTATTGACACCCAGCTCCCCGAGCAGGTAGCCAACCTCACCTTCGCAGAAGAACACATCAGCCTGAAAGAAGACCTTATGCCGCGCGACTCTTTAAAAGGATCGCAGTTCCAGCAGCCCCTGCTTGAATTTTCCGGGGCCTGCGCCGGCTGCGGTGAAACCCCTTACGTCAAGCTTCTCACCCAACTGTTCGGCGAACGGATGATTATCGCCAACGCCACCGGCTGCAGCTCGATCTGGGGAGCCGCCTCTCCTACAACCCCCTATTGTGAAAACTCCAGGGGGCAGGGCCCGGCATGGGGCAACTCCCTTTTTGAAGACGCCGCCGAGTTTGGGTTCGGCATGCATATAGCTTACGACCAGCGCCGCTTGCAGCTTTCCCAACTGCTCGACCAAGCCGCTCAGAAAACTTCTTCAAGCAGACTGAAAGAAGCTATTGCCAATTGGCAGGAAAATATGAACAAGGCCGAAGAATCCCGTCAATATGGCGAAGAGGTGCTGATGAGCCTGCATGAGCTTGAAGATTACGGGCTTATGGAACAAATTGAAACGAGATCGGATCTGTTCACCAAAAAATCCATCTGGATTTTCGGCGGCGATGGATGGGCTTATGATATCGGCTACGGCGGCCTGGACCACGTGCTGGCCTCTGGTGAGGACGTAAACGTGCTGGTAATGGACACGGAAGTATATTCCAACACCGGCGGTCAGGCTTCAAAAGCCACCCCGCTCGGCTCAATAGCCAAATTCGCATCCACCGGCAAACGCACCGCCAAAAAAGACCTCGGCAAAATGGCGATGGCTTACGGCTATGTGTATGTGGCCTCTGTTTCCATGGGCGCAAACAAGCAGCAGGTGCTCAAGGCTTTCAAGGAAGCAGAAGCCTACCCCGGCCCCTCTCTGATTATCGCCTACTCCCCCTGCATCAACCAGGGCATCCGCAAAGGCATGGGCCGTTCTATGGAAGAAGGCAAGCTGGCGGTGGAATCCGGCTACTGGCCGCTTTACCGCTACAACCCGCTTCTTGCCGATGAAGGCAAAAACCCGTTCATTCTTGAGTACAAGACCCCGGATGGAACCTTGCAGGACTTCCTGATTGGCGAAAACCGTTACGCCCAGCTTGAAAAAATCAACCCCAAGGCATCAAGGGAAATGCGTGATGAGCTTGAGCGCCAGTACAACGACCGTTTCACCTATTACAGCTGGCTGGCAGGTCACACCCCTTACGCTCCGGCCTCTGAAGCGCATCCCAAGCCGGAGGTGAACGAAAACGTGCAGGCGCCGGGCACTCACACGGTTCCCGATGCGCGCCCGGTTCCCGACCACGACCCCATCC
>CAZDJL010000144.1:0-2544 GCA_964505745.1 uncultured Desulfovibrionaceae bacterium
TCAATTTACCTCTGGGCGCGCGTCCTGCCTTTTGCCCGGAAACCTTTCGAAAAACTTACCCTCACGCTTGCTTTCACCAGTTTGGCCGCAAAATTGGCGGATATTTTCAGTGGCGCTCAAAATACTGGTCTTACGTGATTCTACATGCTAAAGTTCAAAATTATGTTCGATTCATATCAATTATACCTGTTTTTCATCACATCCGTCCTTCTCGCCCTCACCCCCGGGCCGGACATTCTAACGGTTGTTGCGCGCGGCATTTCACAGGGGCGCAAGCCCGCCCTGGTTGCCGCGGCGGGGTTTTCTCTTGGCTGCCTGAACCACACGGTGGTGCTGGTGCTGGGCATGGCCGCCCTGCTGAAAGCCTCTCCCACCGCTTTCAGCGTGATTAAATACCTGGGGGGCGCATATCTCGTATACATCGGCATTCAGATGATCCGCCACCGCAGGCACACGCTTTCCCCGCGTGCAAACATGGAAGCAAACCTGAAAAAAATATTTATCCAAAGCATTCTGGCCAACCTGCTCAACCCAAAGGTGGTCCTGTTCTTTCTGGCCTTTTTGCCCCAGTTCGTAAACCCTGAGTTTGGCCATCAAAGCTTGCAGCTATTTTGCCTTGGCGTAATTTTCATGCTGGTCACTTTGGTGGTTTTTGTAATTGTGGGCCTTTTTGCGGGAACCGCTGGGAACCGGCTGAAGGAACACCCCAGAATATTTTCCGGAATGCAAGGGCTTACCGGCGTTTTTTTAATCGGGCTGGGAGTGCGGCTGGCCTTGCAGAAGCTTTAGCCGGCAGGCAGAGGCAAACTGATGGATTATTTCTCTCTTTTAAATTAGAATTGCACGGGTGTTAACTTTCATAAAGGAGCCTGCATGAGTCTTCCCAACTACCTTACTGGCAAAGAATATGACGATCTGGACGAATTTCTGGCTGTGAAGGCCGAGCCCCTGGGGGGAATACCCGGCCTTTCGTGGCTGGACGGTTTTCTTGTTGCCGTGGCTGTAAGCCCGGAAAAAATCGACCCCGAAGAATGGCTGGCCTATGTGTGGACTGACGGGGAAGACGATTCTCAGTCTCCTTTCACCAGCATGGATGATGCCAAATACCTGATTGGCCTGGTCATGCAGCATTACAAGGGCATTGAAAACTGCCTCGCCCAAAACCCGCTGCTTTTAAAGCCCATTTTACTGGAGGACCAGGATGATCAGGAGTTGCCCGATCTTTCAGGCTGGGCCTCCGGATTCATGGATGGCCTGGCCCTGCGCCTCGACCAGTGGCAAGAGCTGATTGACTCGCCGGATCATCAGGTTCTGCTTCTGCCCATCTTTTTATACGGAACCGATGCAGGCGAAGAAGAACTGATTCATGAACCCGATTTTGACGACCCGCTGTTCATGGCCGGAGAGCTCCCCCAAACCGTGGGGGCCATCCGCGACTATTGGCGCGAGAAAAGGGCAAACAACTCTGATTTTCCTGAAGCAGACCTATAGTCAACCTGCTTCCGCGCCGATCATACATAAGGCAAGTATCGCCTGAATAGCTGCTTGCAGTTCTTTTGCGGCAGGACACTAACAAATTCCCGCAGGGGATTTCGGGCTTGAAACGCCCAGCCGCAATTGCAGCTTGATAAATCGCCGTCAAACGCATATATGCATGTACATGGAGTTTGTAAAAGGGAGCATCACCCAGGAAAGGTAGGGGACTGAATTAATGCTTGTTATTATTGGCTTCATTGTAGTAATGGCTGCCGTTATGGGCGGCTACCTCGCCGCCGGCGGCGTTCCCCTCATGGTCTGGCAGCCCCCGGAATATGTCATCATTGCAGGGGCCGCCTTTGGTTCCTTTGTTGCCTCGAGCACTTCTTTTTCACTCAAGCTCGCCATCAAGGGGCTTAAAGAAAGCGTTCTGGGCAAGCCCATAAGCAAAAACCACTACCTTGAAATTCTTGCTCTTTTGCACTCTCTGTTCACAAAAATGTACCGCGAAGGCATTGTAAGTATTGAAAAGGATATTGAAAACCCCGAATCAAGCTCGCTTTTCCAGGGCTACTCCACCGTTGCCAAAGACAAGACCATTGGCCTGTTCATAGGCGACACTTTGCGGGTGCTGCTTTCGGCAGGCAACCCCGCCGAGCTGGACAAGCTCATGGCCTCGGACATACAGGTGATGACCGATGAGAACATGATTGCCCCGCACGAGGTAGGCCGCACCGCCGAATCGCTGCCCGGCATGGGTATTGTCGCGGCGGTTCTGGGGGTAACTCTTGCCATGGCCAAAATCAACGCCCCCCCGGAAGAACTGGGCCATGCCGTTGCGGCCGCACTGGTGGGCACATTTATCGGTATTTTGCTCTGCTACGGCTTCGCCGGTCCGCTGGCTGCGAAAATGGAGAATATGGCCAGGGAAAAAAAATTCTATTACAATGTAATCAGAGAAGCTGTGGGCGCTGCGGTTCGCGGGTCGGCTCCAATTATTGCCCTGGAGTATGGGCGGCGCGCCATTCCCTATTCCTTCCGCCCCACCTTCCTGGAAATGGAAGAAAA
>CAZDJL010000144.1:2644-4289 GCA_964505745.1 uncultured Desulfovibrionaceae bacterium
CCGTGCTTTCCGAATTTTTTACCCCCGAGTACTGGAGCGGAACCTCCGGCGGCGCACAGGGCCGCAAAAGCGGCAATATTGTGGGGAATACCGGCCAGGCCCGCGATGCGGACAATCTGATTCCTTCCGACCGCACCTATCTGGCCATTGCCCAAAAATTGAAAGAAACTTTGAGCGCAAAGCACATTCCCCCGGAGGCCCGGGGCGTGACCTCTGAAAAAGACGGCATTCTTCTTAATGTGAACGCAGATGCCCTGTTTCAGCCCGATTCCGCGGACTTGCTGCCCCAGGGCGAGCTTGTGCTGGACGATGTGGCGGCATTGCTTGAGGAATACAATCTTTTTCTGGTAGTGCGCGGTCATGCAGACTATCAGGAAAAAGGAAGTGACCGCTACCCCGGCAAATGGGTGCTGTCTACCGCCAGGGCCACCGCTTGCGTGCGCTATCTTGTGGATTATGCGAAGGTGAAACCTTCGCTCTTGCGGGCGGTGGGCTATGGAGACACACGCCCCCTGGTGCCAGGAAGCACCCCGGAAGAAGCCGCCAAAAACCGCCGGGTGGAATTTTTCTTTCACCGGCCCGAGGCGATGGGCGGCGAAGTGGGATATTAACCCTGTTTAATTTGGGAAGGGATTATGGCTGGTGGAGGTTCATGGAAAGTTGCCTACGCGGACTTTGTGACCGCGATGATGGCTTTTTTTCTCCTTATGTGGATTTTGAATATGGCGCCTGAGGAGAGCAAGGTTATCATTTCAGAATACTTCACCCCCGAATATTGGCAATATAAAGCCAGCGGCCCCTCCACAAAGCTGGGAGGAAGCCCCATGGCAAACATGGGCCTGAACGTTAAAGAGTCAGAGCTTCAAATTACCGAAACCCAGCAAACCCAGCTCGTTTTGAACAAGGAAATCAAGCAGCTGCTCATGGCCGATGCCATACCCCAAAATCAAAGCGGGGTCACGTCCGATGATCTGGGCACTCTGATGTATGTCAGCTCCGACGCAATGTTTAAGCCCAACTCTTCAGAGCTGAACGAGCAGGGCAAGAAGCTGCTGGACGGCATCATTTCCATTATCCGCAAGCACAATGTGTTCCTTGTGGTGCGCGGTCACGCCGACCCCACCGAAACCGGAGCCCCAAAATATCCTTCCAACTGGGAGCTTTCCGCAGAACGCGCCACGGCTTGTGTGGAATATTTGATTACCAACGGCAAAATCACGCCGCAAAAACTAAGGGTTGTGGCCTATGGCGACACCCGTCCCCTGGTAAGAAATGACAACCCGGAAGACCGCGCGCTTAACCGCCGTGTGGAATTCAACTTTTTCCGCCCCGAAGTGCTGGCAAAAAGCAACGACTTTTAGAATAAAATTTGCTTTTTCTTAACGAAAAAGGCCTTTGCGCAAAATTTATTTCCTTTGCCTTTTCCCGCCAGCAAAACCTGCCCCGCCTTATTGCCCAACGCGGCTTAAGCCAGCTTGTTCCCGCCAACGGTTGAAAAGCTGACCTTCCTGAATCTGCTCTTTCGCCTTTTCGGTGAAACCGGATATCTCCTTTCAATGAAAATCTAAGCACCATCTCAGCCTCTGTCCCGGCAAAAGAGATCGGAAGAGCACACGTCTGAACTCCAGTCACAGCGATAGATCTC
>CAZDJL010000145.1:0-4236 GCA_964505745.1 uncultured Desulfovibrionaceae bacterium
TCCTATGTTAAGCGCCCAGAGGAGGGCGTCTGGAATCAATTGTTCCAGCTTTATAGCCGGGCCGCAAGCGGCTCCTGGGCAAATTCGCGCAGTTGATTCAATTTTGTTTTTGTGGGGGCCAAGGTTTTTTCTTTAAAGTTTTTGCCGCAAAATGGTTTCCCGTCCATCGGGCGGCAAAAATTAAAATAGTTCTTTCCTGTTGGGCAGGCCGCTGCTTCTGCCATGACCCGTTAACGGGTTTTCAAAATGAAACCCTGCATACAAGTTGCATACAAAAAAAGCCCGGCAATTTGCCGGGCTTTTTAACATGCCGATTTTGCGTGTTCTATTGCACTTCCTTAAAGCGGGGAAGCCCTTTTACCAGTTGCAGAGCCATGCGGAGCTGATTGTCCTGCAGCAGCAGTTTTTCCGCTTCTTCATCTTTTGGTTTGGCTGCGGCTTTTCCCGGGTCGTCGCCTTCCAGGTGGTGGGCGAGGCTTTGCTCCCGGATCTGCCAGGTTGGCGTGTTGGCGTCTTTCTCCTGGCTGGGCTCGAATGGAATTTCAATGTCGGGGGAAATTCCTTCCGCCTGGATGGATTTGCCCGAAGGGGTGTAATAGCGGGCAACAGTCAGCTTTATGCCGGAACCATCGGGCAGGGCGATCACATCCTGCACAGAGGCCTTGCCAAAGGTGCGTTCACCGATAAGCAGGGCCCTGTTGTGGTCTTTAAGCGCTCCGGCAACAATTTCAGAGGCCGAAGCGGAACCGGAGTTGATCAGCACCACCATCGGAACGGTGATGTCGCCAGCCTGGGCTGTAGCCGAATAGGTGCGGGTGGCTTTTTCATTGCGCCCTTTCATGGAAACAATGGTTCCCTCGGACAGGAACATGTCTGCAACATGCACCGATTCGTCCAGAAGGCCGCCGGGATTGTTGCGCATGTCAAGGATTATGCCTTTGACTTCCCCTTTTTTGGCGATTTTACGCATTTCTTCGGTCAGTTCCTGAGTGGTCCGCCCAATAAAGCGGTTGATGCGCACCCAGTAATATCCGTTTTCAAGCTCGCGCACTTTAACGCTGGTCATGGGGATGGCGTCGCGCACAATTTTTACCGTGCGGGGGGCGGCCGAATCCTTGCCCATAATCAGAAGCTCCACAGTGCTGCCCTTGGGGCCGCGGATGGCGGAAACGGTTTCGTTGCTGGTCATGTCCTGGGTGGGCCTGCCGTCAACAGCCAGAATCGTGTCGCCGCTTTTTAGCCCCGCCCGGTCGGCCGGGGTGTCGTCAATTGGCGAAACTATGGTCACCTGCCCGTTTTCCACAGAAATTTCAATGCCCACGCCATAAAATTCGCCCGAATTGCTTTCGCTCATCTCGTTATATTCTTCCGGAGTGAGGTAAACAGAGTGGGGGTCAAGCGACTGGAGCATGCCCCGGATCGCCCCGTTGACGACTTCAGAGCGGTCTTTCTCGTCCACATAATTGGTTTCAATCAAGTCGAGCACATGGCTGAACCGTTTAAGGGCCTGCATGTCTTCCTGGCTGAATTCCTGATCCGGAGCGCTGAAGGCTTTGGCCGGAAGAATCAGCAGAACAAGCACTGCCAAAAGAAAGTAACGGGATTTAAGTTTGAAAAAAACAGGCATAACTTAAGCTCCTTCAGCTTTTAGTCTGCTAAAAAAAATCGTTTTCCCTTGCCGGGGAAAAAGACAGCAGCACTTTTTTGCATAGCACCTTTTCCCGCAATTGGCAAAATGCATTTCCACAGGCGTGGTCTACTCCTCAACCGGCCTTGAATAGCGGCAGGTTTTTTCTGGGCAGACTATCCGTTTCACCCCGCGTGCGGTTTTAAGCGAAAGAACCTTGGAGCCGCAGGCAGGGCAGGCCTCATCCACAGGCCAGTCCCACATTGCGTAATCGCAGTTGGGGTATTGGTCGCAGCCGTAAAATATTTTACCCCGCTTGGAGCTACGCTCCACAAGCATTCCGTCAGCGCACCTGGGGCAGTGCACCCCGGTAGAGAACGGGCGCGCGTATGTGCAGTCGGGGTAGTTGTTGCAGGCAATAAAGCGGCTGCCGGTGCGGGCGGTTTTCAAAACCAGGTCGCCGGAGCACTCCGGGCAGGTTCCCACTTTTTCACGTTCAACCTGCTCTTTTTCCTTAAGCGCAATCTGGCCGCTTTCATTGCGTTCAAAATTGCTGCTGAAAGTACAGGAAGGATAACCGGAACAGGCCGCAAAGGCCCCTGCCTTGCCGAACTTGATCATCAGCTCTTTGCCGCACTGGGGGCAGGAGAGGCCGGTGGGCATGCCGCCTTTTACCGCCTGCATTGCGTTTTGGGCTTCATCCAGGGTGGCGTTGAACCCGCTTGAGAAGACAGAGAGAAGCTCCTGCCAGTTTTCCTTGCCATCTGCTATCTTGTCCAGGTCGTCTTCCATTTTGGCGGTGAAGCCCACATCCATCAGCTGGACGAAGTGCTCTTTCAAAAGCTCGCAAACCACTGTGCCAAGATCGGTGGGCACAAAGGTTTTCTCTTGCAGCACCGCATACTCCCGGTCGATCAGGGTGGAGATGATGCTGGCGTAGGTGGACGGGCGGCCAATGCCCTTGTCTTCCAGTTCTTTTACCAAAGACGCCTCGTTATAGCGTGCCGGAGGCTGGGTAAATTTCTGTTCTTTGGCCAGTTTTTCCAGAATCAGCGCATCGCCCGGGGCAAGCGGGGGCAGAAGCAGGGAGTCGTCTTTCGCCGCAAATACTTTCAAATAGCCGGGGAAAAGGATCCGCTCGCCCTTAACCCGCCATTCAACCGGGCCGTTTTCAATGCTCACGGTAGTGTCGTGAAACCGGGCCGGAGCCATTTGCGAGGCCACAAAGCGGGTCCAGATCAGCTTATAAAGCTGGTACTGCTCCGGTGTAAGCAGGCTTCTGATTTCCTCGGGGGCGATTGTCACGTCAACCGGGCGGATGGCTTCGTGCGCGTCCTGCGCGCCGCCTTTGCTGCGGAAAACACGTTTGCCGCCAGGCGCGCCGTAATCTTTGCCATATTCGGAAAGAATAAATTTTTGCGTCTCTTCAAGGGCTTCCGCCGCAATGCGAACCGAGTCGGTACGCATATAGGTGATCAGGGCCACAGTGCCCTGGCCGCCCAGCTCTATTCCTTCATAAAGGCGCTGGGCGATGTTCATGGTGCGTTTGGCGGTGTAGCCCAGGCGCTGGTTGGCGCTTTGCTGGAGCGTGGAGGTAATGAAAGGAGGCTTCGGGTCTTTCTTGCGTTCCTTTTCCTGAACTTCGGAAACAACGAAAGGCTGCCCTTTGATTCTAGCCTCAAGCTCTTCGGCCGCATCGGCATTGCCGATTACCGGTTTTTTGCCGTCAACCTTGTGCAGGTCGCACTTGAACGTCTCCCCTTTGGCGTCTTTTTTCAGCCAGGCGTTGAACAGCCAGTACTCTTCAGGCACAAACGCCTGCCGTTCCTGCTCGCGGTCCACAATCAGGCGCAGGGCCACGGATTGCACGCGCCCGGCAGAGATGCCCCGTTTCACTTTCTTCCAAAGCAGCGGAGAAATTTTGTAGCCCACCAGGCGGTCAAGAACGCGCCGGGCCTGCTGCGCGTCAAACAGGTGGGGGTCAAGCTCACGCGGGTTTTCAATCGCCTCCCGCACCGCGCGGGGGGTGATTTCGTTGAATTGAATCCGCTTTATATTGTTGTTTTTCGGCCGGATAAGTTCGGCCACATGCCAGGCGATCGCCTCGCCCTCGCGGTCGGGGTCGGGCGCAAGATACACGGTGTCGGCCTTGGCGGCGGCAGATTCCAGCCCGGCCACCACTTTTTCCTTGCCCGGAATAATTTCATATTGCGGAGCGAAATTGTTCGCCTCGTCCACCCCCAGAGTGCTGGAAGGCAGATCGCGTATATGCCCCACGCTGGCTTTCACGGTAAAGTCATTGCCCAGAAATTTGCTGATGGTCTTAACTTTGGCCGGGGACTCAACTATTATCAGTGATTTGGACATTATTTATCCTCAAGGGAGTTTTTCAGGCTGTACAAATAAGCCCTTCTTGGGCAGAAAGCAAGTTTTTTTGCATAATTCTCAACCGGGAAACCCAACCGCCCCTGCATAAGCTACAGCCCTTAGCCTTATGGGTTCGGAAAAATTTTCACGCTGGGTTTTGCCTCGGCCGGCAGAACAAAATATGAAGGAGGCATCGGAGATCGGAAGAGCACACGTCTGAACTCCAGTCACAGCGATAGATC
>CAZDJL010000146.1:0-4215 GCA_964505745.1 uncultured Desulfovibrionaceae bacterium
GGCCGGCAAAATCCAGATCTTCTCCTGCCCAAGGCAAAAGGAAACCTTCCCATGATTGCCAACAACACTCAAATGCATTAAGATTCACCACCAAACTTGAACCCTGCCCGCAGTGCGCGGCCTGAATATATCGAGAAACAAATGGACAAACTGATCATCCAGGGCGGCATCCCCCTGCACGGCGAAATCTCCGTGAGCGGAGCCAAAAATGCGGCCCTGCCCATTCTGCTGGCATCAATTCTTGTTGACGAGCCTGTTGTTTTTCACAATGTGCCGAGGCTTCGCGACATTCACACCACCCTCCAGCTTCTTAGCATTCTTGGCTGCGAAGCGTGTTTCGACGTGGAAGAACTGCCGGAAGGGGCAGACCCCCTGGAGGACCCGGACAAGCATGCCATTTTCGCCGGAGGGGTGGTTCGCACCCATCCTTGCAGGCTGACGCACGAAGCGCCTTACGACCTGGTGAAAACCATGCGGGCCTCGGTGCTTTGCCTGGGGCCGCTTCTCGCCCGGCTTGGCGAAGCCAAAGTAGCCCTGCCCGGCGGCTGCGCCATTGGAGCGCGGCCCGTGAACCTGCACCTGACTGCGCTTGAAAAAATGGGAACAGAGTTTGAGCTGGACGAAGGGTATATTTACGGCAAATGCCCCGGCGGCCTTAAAGGGGCGCACATAATTTTCGACTTCCCCACAGTGGGGGGCACTGAAAACCTGTTGATGGCCGCAACCCTCGCCCAGGGCGAAACCATTCTGGAAAACGCGGCCCGCGAGCCCGAAGTGGTTGACCTCGCCAGATTCCTGATTGCCTGCGGAGCGGAAATTTCCGGGCACGGCAGCAGCATAATCCATGTCAAGGGAGTTTCCCGCCTGAACGGCTGCACATACAACATCATGCCCGACCGCATTGAGGCGGGAACCTTCATGATTGCGGCCGCCATCACCAACGGCGAGCTGCTCCTTAAAAACTGCCCCAACAAGGACATGGAAGCGCTGATTCTTAAGTTGATAGACATGGGCGTAAGATTCGAGCCAAAGGATAACGGAATATTGGTAAGCCGGGGCAAAGACGGCCTGTTTGGCACCGATGTGACCACCCATCCCCACCCCGGATTTCCCACAGACATGCAGGCCCAGATCATGACCCTGATGTGCGCCGCCAGCGGCCCCAGCCTTGTGGAAGAAAGCATTTTTGAAAACCGCTTCATGCACGTTCTTGAACTGATGCGCATGGGGGCGGACATCCGCCTTTCCGGCCACTCCGCCCTGGTAAAAGGCTCGTGTCAGTTCAAAGGGGCTCCGGTAATGGCCTCCGACCTGAGGGCGAGCGCTTCGCTCGTGCTTGCGGGGCTTGCCGCCAGCGGTCAGACGGAAGTACAGCGCATATATCACCTGGACCGCGGATATGAGCGCATGGAGGAAAAGCTGATTCCGGTCGGGGCGCGCATACAGCGCATAAAGAGCTGACGCCTTGCGGCAGGGCAAGCACACCCACTCGCTGCTGTTCTGGCAAAACACACTCCTGTTCACGGCCCTTGGCACATTGGCGCCCGCATCTGCGCCCTTGTCCATCTTTGCGGCCATCCTGCTGTTCATTGCCTGCCTGCATAAAAAAACACTGCGCCCGCCAAGGAAAACACTGCCGCCCCTGCTGGTTTATCTGGCCGGTTTCGGGGCCGGATTTCTTGCGGCAAACGCGCTCTGGCTGCCCGCCCCTCCAACGCCGGAATGGGTGGACGAAAATAAGCCCCAGCAAATAACCGCCAGGGTGGAATATGTAGACTCCATGCATGAAGGCCGGATCAGAATCATTCTTTCCGACGTAACCTTGGCAGACACACAGGAAACCCTGCCCGCCAAGCTTGCCTGGACCTGGCAGTTTCCGCCGCCGGAAATCCCCCTTACCGGCGAACTGATCAAAACAGACCTGCGCATACGCGAAGTGCACGGCATGATAAACCCGGGCAGCTTCAGCATTGAAGACTACTGGCTGGAAAAAGGGGTAGCCTTCAGAGCCTGGACGAAAGGGGACAAGGGCGGATTCGAGCGCATTGAGCCTGCGCCGGCGTGGCGCATCCTGAGGGACAAAACGGAGAAAAAGCTGATAGATGCGCTGGCCTCCGGAAACACGGAGCAAACGGAACAAGGGCCCCTCATCAGCGGAGGAAAGGCCATTATTCTGGCGCTTCTGGACGGCAACAAATACTATCTCACCACCGAGGAGCTGGATCTTTTTGCGGCGGCCTCGCTTTCCCACAGCCTGGCCCTTTCAGGCATGAACCTGGGGCTGATGGCAAGCATGGGAGCCGGGCTGGCCCTTCTGGTTTGCCGGCTGTTTCCTGGCATAATGCTTAAAATTCCCCGCCCGAAGCTGATTGTGCTTTTTGCAAGCCCGCTGGTGCTCGCCTACCTGTGGCTTGGGGGAACCAGCCCGCCGCTGCTGCGGGCCGCCCTGATGTTCGCATGCTGGGCCGTCCTCCTGCTTAGGGGCAGGCCCCACATAGTGCTTGACGGCCTTTTCTGGTCGCTTTTAATCATGCTGCTCCTCAACCCTCTGGCCCTGCACGATATCAGGCTCCAGCTTTCCGCCGCCTGTATTGCCGCCATCGGCCTCGCCTTGCCTTACTCTCAACAGGCGGCCCATAGAATTTTTCCCGGGGAAAGCCTGTTAAAATATTTTCTGCGCGGGGGCGTAAACCTTCTTATAATCTCCACCGCCATCCAGATAATGCTTCTTCCGCTCCAAACCTGGAATTTCGGCCAGGCCACCCCGTGGTTCATCCTGAATATGCTCTGGCTGCCGGTGCTCTCGGCCTTTATATTCCCCTTGTCCGTGCTCGGGCTGATTCTTTGCGTAATTCCCGGCCTGGAAGGTTTGGCAAGCCTGGTATTCGACGCCGCGGCCCTGCCCGCCGACTGGCTGCTGGACTTGCTGAGGTGGCTGGATAACGCCAATCTCCTGTATGCCCCGGCAGTGGTCCGCCCTGCGGGAACAGCAAGCATCGCCTACTGGGTCCTGCTTCTGGTTCTGGTGATGCTTGGAACGGCATTGCAAGGAAATGAAGCCGCCTTTTCAAGAAAAAAACACGGAAACCCGTTGAGAATCAAACCTTCCATAAAACTGGCAAACCTGTGGCGCGGAATAATACGCCCAAACCCCAAGAAACCGGCCCTTTCGCCACCGGTGCTGATTTTGCTTGCCTGCAGCTGGCTGGCTACCGGATATTACTTGATGGAACGCTGGCAGGACGAGCATCCGGCGGGGCCGGGCATCACTCTTCTGGACGTGGGGCAGGGTCAGGCCGTTCTGTTTTACGGCACTGAAGGGCAGCGCATTCTGGTGGATGGGGGAGGCTTGTGGGGCTCGGACTTTGACATGGGAAAAAGCGTGCTGGCCCCAAGCCTCACCCTTAACCGCGCCCCCAGGCTTGACGCATTGATCAACACCCACCCCGACCGCGACCATATCGACGGCCTGCAATATCTTCTCGGGCATTTTGAAGTGGCCGCCCTTTATCTGGGGCAGGGTCTTCCCAAAGAGGAATACGGCGAGGAGTTCGCCAGAACTGTTATAAAAAGCGGCCACGCAAAAGATTTGGGCATGCCTCCCTTGCGGGCGGGAGACGAGCTTGCCCTGGACTCCGCCCACAAGCTTAAAATACTATATCCGGAGCTGAAATACACCAAAGGGCCAAACCCTGAAATAGTGGTTCAAAAAAGCAACAATGCCTCTCTTGTAATACAGCTGGCAGGCCCCAACGGAAACCTGGCCCTCACCTGCGGAGATATTGGGCAAAGCGGGCTGCGCAAGCTGATAAAGAGTGTGGAGAAAAGCGATGGCGCAAGCCTGAAAACGGAAGTGCTGGTGCTTCCCCACCATGGTTCGAAGACCGGCTTCAGCCCGGATTTTTACGATGCGGTCAGCCCGGCGGTTGTGCTTGCAAGCGCTGGTTACAAAAATCAGTGGGGGTTTCCCGTTCAAATTATCCGGGATGAAATGGCCCGCCGTGAAATTCCCCTGCTCTCAACAGCGGATTACGGGCAGATAAACGTGCAGTGGGACGGCGCAGGAAATTCCCGGCTTACCTTTGCCCGGCAAGGGCAGGAAACCCCGCCCCCACCCTTCACTACAGATGCAAACCAGGCTAGCATCAGGCCATGAACACGCAAAAATCATCTTCTTCGCCACCCCCAAATGAACAGCTGGCCCGTTCAACCCTG
>CAZDJL010000147.1:0-4204 GCA_964505745.1 uncultured Desulfovibrionaceae bacterium
GTGTTGACTTTCCGGGATTTCAACCAATCTTCAAACACCAGATTTCCTCCCAAGGCAGCCAAAACCGTGTGTGGACATTAGCACCGTCGCCCTTTGCGGTCAATGGGGTTATGCCTTTTTTAGTCCAATAATTCCAAAATTGCCGCCACAGCCATTTTTGTGCCCCCCCGCCGGCTTTCAACGCTTTTCTCAAAGCGTTTTCGCACATCCTGCCTGGGCTTGGGCGCGGCTAAAATCCGCTCAAGGGCCGAAGCAAGCTCCAAGGGGCCGGACACCTGCCGGGCCATTTCCAAAATTTCCCCGCCGACCCAGGCAAAGTTGCTGTAATATGGCCCTATGCACGGCTCAATGCCCTCTGAAAGCGCCTCCAGAAAATTCTGACCGCCAAGCGGTACAAGGCTGCCTCCCACATAGGCGCAATCTGCCAGGGAATAAAGCTTTTTCAAATCGCCAAACCTGTCCCAAATCAGCACAGGCCCGCCACTGCCCGGCTCAATGGAAGCCAACGCGGCCTGCGGCGGCAAATCCGGCTCGGCAATATCGCTTCGCAATACGATCCGCATTCCCATTCTGGAAATTGCCCGCCGCCACATTCCCACATGGTGCAAATGACGCGGGGCAAGCACCACCCGGCAGCCGGGAGCCTTGTCTATCAAAGCCCGAACAGCTTCCGCAACAAGGTCGGCCTCCTGCCTGCGCACGGAGGCAAACAGCGCAACCTTGCCGCCATCCGGAGCCGGGGCCCTCAAATCTTCTTCTTTACCGGTGGAAATGAGATCGAACTTGATGTTCGGCATCTGCCCCACCACATCATTTCCAAAAAGCTCCGCATAACGCCCGGCGTCCGCCTGGGATATGGCCAAAATTTTACGGGGGGACAGATTCTTCCAGAAAGCCGGAGGAAGTTTTCCATAACCAGCCATGCTTTTCGGCGTAATGCGGCCATTCAGCACTTGAACAGGAATATTTCTTTCCCATGCCGCCATTAAAAGGCCTGGCCAAAGCTCCGTTTCCAGAAGCACAATCTGGTCCGGGGCGGCCTGGGCCATCGCCCGCCGCATCAGCCGGGGCTCGTCCAGAGGAAAGTAACGGAAAAGAATTTCCAGGCCGGAAGCCTTAGGGCCGGCAAGTTTTTTTTCAAACACGCCCATGCCCTGCCTGGTGCAGGTGGTAGCCAGTATGCGCAGCTTCCCCCGGCCCGCCTCGCCCCAAAGTTTTTGCAACTCGGCAACAATGTTCGCCAGAAGAAAGGCCTCGCCGCCGGAGGCGGCCTGAATCCATACCGTTTTACCATCAAACCGGGGCGCCCAGTCATCCGGAACCAGACGCTCGCTCCAACCTTCGGCCAAACGCCTGTGTCTGCTTAAAAAAGGGCGGGCTATCATCCAGGCCCCCTGATAAAGCAGAGAAAACAGGCGCATGAAAAAAGTCGGATGTTTGCCCATTTTCTAGCCGGCGTGCTTTTCCAGGCCCAGCTCAATCAGTTTGCGAACCAGATGATCAAAATCGTAGCCGGCAGCAGCGGCAGCCTGCGGAACCAGCGAGGTGGCAGTCATGCCCGGCAGCGTATTTATTTCCAAAAGATAGTTCAGCCCGGTGGAGGTGAGGATAAAATCCGCGCGGCTGTAACCTTCCAGATTCAGGGCCCGGTGCGCGGCAAGCGCGTCTTTCTGAATTTTTGCGGTGAGCTCCGCAGAGATGGGAGCCGGGCAGATTTCCCTGGCCCCGCCTTTCACATACTTGCTTTCATAATCGAAAAAATCCCCAAGAACCGGCTCAATCAGGATGGGCGGCAGCGCTTCATCCCCCAAAACCGCACAAGTAACCTCTTTCCCTTCAATAAGGGGTTCGATCACCACCTCCAGCCCGCTGGCAAACAATTCATCCAGCACGGAAGCAAGTTTTTCGGGATTGTCCACCCGGTGGAGGTGCAAGGAAGAACCGCCATTGTTTGACTTGACGAACAATGGGTAGTTCAGGCGGGTTCTCCAGGCCGCGCCTGGGTGCGAGGTGAGATATTCCCAGTCCGGGGTGAGCAGGCAATGCCGCCGGAAAACAAGCTTGGACGCGGCTTTGTGCAGTGCGAGAAAAGAAGAACGAGGCCCGCTGCCCTGATACGGGCAGCCAGCGGTTTCCAGCATGGCCTGGATGAGCCCGTCCTCGCCCGGCGAGCCATGCAGACCGATGAAAGCAAAATCGTGTTCCTCGGCAAGGGCCATGAGCCCGCTCAGCGAACCGGTGTTTGCGTCTCCTGCAAATTCGCCGGGAAAGGCCGGGTCGTAAAATGTAACTTCATGCCCCAGGCGAAACAGGGCCTTCTCCACGATTCTGGAGCCGTTAATGGACACTTCGCGCTCGCTAGACCAACCGCCAGCTATAAGTAAAATCCGCATTTACATCCACCTTGTATAATTCGGCAAGTTGGCGCTCCAGTTCTTCCGCCTGGCGCCCAATCTTGTGCATATTGGCTCTTGCCCGCTGGTCGTGCCCGTAACGCTCCATCAGATCTTTGAAACGCTCATCAAGGCCTACCAGCTGATCGTGCTTGACCCGTTTGTCCGCATATTCAAGGATTAAGGGCAGAGGCCATGATTTAAAGCACACTTTCCAGGGCCAGTAAACATGAAACAGAACGCCCTGAGCAAGCAGATGCTGCCTTGTTTTTTGCACCACCCAGGCGGCTCCCACCTGGGCATGGCTGCCGCCGCGATCTATGCAGTACATCTTTGCAATATCGTGCAGAAGGGCCGAAGCATAAAGCCCGTCAAGGTCAAGCTTCACGCCCCTGTTCACAAGCTGCCTGCCCACATGCATGGCATAAGCGGCAACAAGCTCGCTGTGCCTGCGGATATGCGCCGGAACCTTATAGTAGTTCCAAAGCTCAACGCACTCTGTTTCGGTTGGAACACGCCCATCGCACATCAGCCCCGGCTTCGGCAAAGGCAGATCCTCCCAGGAAACAGGCCTTTTTAAAAGACCGGGCATATCTTTGGATAGTTTGCTAATCATCTGAAAAATCCCTTTTTGGCTTCATGCAAGCAGGATAATGCAATTCGCCAAAGTTGTCACCTCTGTTTTCCGCATATTGGGCCTCCTGCAAGCGTTAGCTTGCGGTAAAGCCGCTTTGCTCCTTTGCGCAATTCCGCAATCCTGCGGAATTGACCGGGGCGCACCTGCGGGCCGGGCAGCGCAAACAGCGCCGCCAGAGCCTTTTGTCAGAAGCAGCCTTTCAGTGTTAAAATACTCTGCATGGCTTGCCGGGTTCAAGCTTTGCCTGGCGCCCGCCTGAATTATGCGTGTGTTTGCAGCGCTGCGGTAAAAGCTTTTTCTGCAAACAAAAAACTCCCCCGGCCCAATTGCCGGGGGAGTTTTAGGCTTTTTGCAAAAGGCCGTGGCATTGCCTTTTGCAAGGTTAGAGGTTCAGAGGATAATAACAATTCTTATAAATTCAGACAGCGGGAAAGCACCTGGTAAACAATGACCGACAAAATGAATGCAAGCCCGGTGTTAAATACTGTGGCAAAAATCATCCAGCCCCACGAAGCGCTTTCCTGCTTGATAACCGCAAGGGTTGGGAAACAGGGGGCATAAAGCAGAACAAACAGAATAAAGCTTATGCCAACGGCCACATTCCAGTCTGGATCGCTCTTGATTTTTTCCTGCAGGCTCCCGGCATCTTCCGGGTCTACCTCGCCAAGCGAATAAGCCGTGCCAAGAGTGCTCACAACCACTTCTTTGGCTGCAAACCCGCCGATAAGGGCAATATTGGTGCGCCAGTTGAACCCGGCAAACCGGGAAACAGGCTCGAGTATCACGCCAAGGCGCCCGGCATAGGAATATTTAAGGGTAGCCAGGCTCTCGTCCTGATCAACCGCCAGCAAAGCTTCTTCCCGCGCTCCCTCATCCGCTTCGGCAAGCTGGGCCTGCACTACCTCGCGCTGGGCCTCGAAAGCAGCGGCCTGATCCCCAGGCAGCTTCGGAAAGGAAAGCCCGGCCCAGATGATAATGGCAACAGCCAGAATAATGGTACCGGCTTTACGGACATACGCCCAGGTGCGCTCCCACATATGCAAGATGACGCCCCTGAAGGTGGGCACCCGGTAAGGAGGAAGCTCCATTACAAACGGCGTGGACTCGCCGCGCAAAACCGTGCTGCGCAAAAGTCTTGCAACAAGAAGGGCCATCACCCATGCTAAAATCGTAA
>CAZDJL010000148.1:0-4195 GCA_964505745.1 uncultured Desulfovibrionaceae bacterium
TCAGCCAGGTTTGAGAAACGTTGAAAAAGGTGTTCATCAGGTAAAGTGAACCGACAAGGGTTGCAGACATAATGCCAGCCACCAGCCAGCGTTGTTCAAAGCGCCCTGATACATAAATGGATATTAGAAGCGACGCATAAAACAGGGCGTTAATTGCAGAAGCTCGTAAATCCGCCCCAACTTTGGGTCCCACGGATTCCACTCGTTCAATTTTTATTTCCTGCCCGGGGAATTTTTTGTTGAGGGCATCAAGGATAGCCGTGCGAAATGCGCTTGCCCCTTCGTCTATTGAAGAAATGCGGATAAGATATTGGGCGTCTTCCGCGTTGCCAAAGATTTGGCCGCTTATTCCGGGCAGGTCTGTGGTTGCAAGCGCGTCTTTAACTTCGCCGTCTTCCACCGGAGCGGAGAACTTGACCTGAACCACAGTGCCGCCGGCAAAGTCTATGCCATAATGCAAGCCGCCTTTGTAGACAAGGGAGGCGATGCCTGCGGCGAGCACCAGCAGTGAGATTATGTAACAAATATGGCGGAGGCCCAGAAAGTCAATTTTGGTATTATGCGGTATGATTGAAAGAGACATGGTCCAGTCCTCGTTAAATGCTGAGTTTTGTCGGGTTTCTGTGGGCCGCCCATATATCCATAAATACATGGGAAACAAAAACCGCAGTAAACAGGGAAGCTACCAGGCCGAGAGTAAGGGTAACGGCAAATCCGCGAATAGGGCCGGTGCCGAACTGGTATAGAACCAGAGCCGCAATAATCGAGGTTACGTGCGAGTCCACAATGGTCAGGGTGGCCCGGCTGTAGCCTTCTTTGATGGAAGCCTTTACCGTGAGGCCTCGTCGCAATTCTTCCCGTATTCGTTCGTTTATTAGAACGTTGGCGTCAACCGCCGTGCCGATGGTCAGGATGATTCCGGCTATGCCGGGCAGGGTTAGGGTAGCTCCAAAGCAGGCCAGGCCGGCAAGTATGAGAAATATGTTCAGAATAAGCGCAAGGTTGGCGATCATCCCGGTAAATCCATAGTAAACAACCATGAAAATTACCACCAAAGCGCCGCCGACCATACATGCGTTAAGCCCCTGCTCTATGGAATCCTGCCCCAGAGACGGGCCGACCGTCCGTTCTCCAAGCAGGGTAATTGGCGCAGGCAGGGCTCCTGTTCTTAGCACCACGGCCAGATCGTTTGCTTCGTCAAGTGTGAAGGAGCCTGTAATGCTGCAACGCCCGCCGGGAATGCGCCCCTGAATTACCGGGGCGGAATAAACCGTTCCGTCCAGAACAATGGCAAGCGCGTGGCCGACATTTTCCCCTGTAAGTTTTTCAAAAATTGCCGCGCCCCTTGAATCAAGCCTCAGGTCAACCAGCGGGGTTCCAAACTCATCGTAGCTCACTCTGGCGTCTGTGATGTTTTCTCCGCCCATGGCAACTTCGCGGGAAACTACAATGTTGCTTGTCGCTTCCTTTCCTTCGCGTTTGTTGATCATTGGCATGATTTCAGTGTTCGGAGATGCGATAGTTGAACCGGCTTCAAATGATTCCACCATGCGAAATTCCAGGTGGGCGGTGCGCTCCAGCACTTTTATGGCGCGCTGGGGGTCGGTCAGGCCGGGCAGCTGGATCTGAATCTGGTTATTCTGCTGACGGCGGATTTCCGGTTCGGCCACGCCGAACTCGTCAACGCGGCTGCGCAGGATTTTTACAGTCTGCTCCATAGCCGCGCTTTCAATTTCTGTTACTTTTGAGCTTGAAAGCTCCACCGTGTAACGAACCTGGCCGCCTTCCTGAGTGCTTGAAATAACATGCAGGCCTTGCAAGGATGGGGATTCTGCAAGCAGCTTATCTATTGTCGCCTTATCGGAAGCCTTGGGAAGCGTGAACTGCAGCTTGTGCCCTGGCAATATTTGAGGGCGGTAAACATAAGCGCCTTCTTTCTGGGCGGAATCTTTTATGTCCTGCCCATATTGGGAAAGGGCCTTTTCAACCGCTTTGTCAATGTCCACTCCCAAGGTCAGGTGAACGCCCCCCTTGAGGTCGAGCCCCAGGTTGATGATTTTTTGGGGCAGGAATTTGCTTAGCGGCGAGTCCTGAACCTGCGGTATACTGGGAAGTACATAAACTATAGAAAAGGCAGTTACGAGCAGGGTAAGCGCAAGTCGGAGTCGAAGGCGCATATCAGATCACTCCTGAATGGATTAATTTTTTGCCGGAATTGACAAAGCAATGGCAAGCTGTATTGGCAGAACCATGAGGGGTCATGGGGCAAACCTGAAATCGCTACATCCGGCAAAGCCGGATGTAGCGTTGAGTTCTGTGTTATGAAGCCGGTTGGTTATTTTTTCTCTTCATCAGAGTTTTCTTCTTTGGCAGGTTCTTCAGGGGCATTTTCCTGCTCTTCACCAGCGGCGTTTTCTTCCTGGTCTTCCTGATCTTTTGAGGCTGCCTTGCGGGGAGCAGGGCGGCGTTTTCTATCGCCTTTTCCCACGCTGGCCGCG
Organism: uncultured Desulfovibrionaceae bacterium; assembly: GCA_964505745.1. Lineage (GTDB taxonomy): Bacteria > Desulfobacterota > Desulfovibrionia > Desulfovibrionales > Desulfovibrionaceae > RGIG1962. Next base: position 2,499 of record CAZDJL010000148.1, read on the forward strand.
GGGCGGCCTTCGGTCACGTTGGCAATATATTTAAGGCCTATTTCTACAGTGCTGTCGCCAAGATCCAGAATAACGCTGTCACCTCGCACTTCAACCACTTTGCCGTAGATACCGCCAACGGTAATTACCCGGTCTCCCTTTTTAAGTGCGGCAAGCATTGCTTTAATACGTTTTGCTTCTTTGTGCTGGGGGCGGATAATCAGAAAGTAGAAAATGGCGAAAATCACCACCATGAGCAGGATATTCATGGAGAGGGGAGATCCGAATGCGGAATCTCCACCCGCCTGCCCGGCGGAGCCCATGGCATAAGCTACATCGTTAAAAAACATGCTGTCTCCTAATGTTAAAGTATGAGGGTTCTTATTACATCCTCAAAGGAAAATTTTCAAGGAAAAAGAATAAAGGACAATCAGTCTTCAACAGTTTTTTTGCGTCCGGCAAGCCAGCCCGTTGCAGATTGGGCGGCGCTGGTCAGGGTAAGCCCGATTAGCAGGAATTGCCAGGTGGGAATGATGTCGTGCAGCATTCCAAAAAACAGGGGGCCGAATGAAGCGATAAGATAGCCGCCCCCGTTTACCATTGCGGAAAGGGATGTGGCCTGCTGATGTGTGCGGGTGCGCAGGCTGATGAAGGCGATTGCGAGAATAAAGCATCCGCCTCCGCCGAATCCGGCAAGGGCAAGCCAAAAAACGGCAAATTGCGGGGCCAGTAAAAGGCCCAGGGTGCCTACGCAGCAAAGCAGGCCGCAAACGGCGGAAATTGCGCTTTGGTCTTTGGCGCGTGAAATTACAAAAGGCAAAAACAGGCCGGAAGCAAGGCTGATGATTTGATAAAACGCCACCAGCCAGCCGCTTTTCTCGGCGTCATAGCCATTGTCTTGTAAAATAGCGGCAAGCCAGGCAATCATCACATAAAAACCCATGGACTGGAGACCCATGAAAATGGTGGCTTGCCACGCTATGGGGGATTTTAGAATGCTTTTTGCCGTTTTTTCAGTTTTTTTCTCCGGAATTTTATGACGGTATCTGGTTTGAGGAAACCAGACAAAAGCAGCGGCTATGGCAACTATCAGCCAGACCGCCAGGGAGGCGCGCCATGACAGGGCTCCGTCGGATAACCAGAAAGCCAGCCATGCCGCTGCCGGAACGGCAATTCCGGAAGATATCGCGCCCAGGCTGCTCATCCATGTGATGTAGACGGTGGTTAAGGCGGCTGCTTTTTGCGGAAAGTCGCGTTTGATCACAGTCGGCAAAAGCACGTTGCCAATCGCTATGCCGAATGACAGCAGAGCGGTTCCGGCGAACAGGGTGCTTGCAAACCCCAGCGAACGCACCGAGATGCCTAGAATAATGAAGATGAGGGCCAGCATCAGGCTGCGTTCTATGCCGAATCTTCCCGCTAGGCTTGCCAGGGGCGAAAATACCGCAAAAATGAATACCGGAAGGGAGGCAAGCACTCCTCCCATGCTGGTGGAAAGGTTGAGGTCGGCCCTGATTGTGTCCAGAAGGGGGCCCACATTGGTGATGGGCGCGCGCAGAACCGTGGCAATCAGCATCACCCCGGCAAAAAGCATAAATTTGCTGGTGGTGTGGTTTGTTGCGGGAGTGGGATTATCCATTGGAGACCCCCTGCGCAGGGTTGAAGGGTGAAAGATTTCCAGGAGCCTGTGGGTGCAGGCCTGAGATCGGAAGAGCGTC
>CAZDJL010000149.1:0-4162 GCA_964505745.1 uncultured Desulfovibrionaceae bacterium
TTTTTAGGGTTATTGGTCAACAAACGAATATCCTTAAGCCCCAAATCCAGCAGAACCTGGGCGCCTATCCCGTAATCCCGCAAGTCTTCCTCAAAACCCAGATGCAGATTGGCGTCAACGGTGTCGAGTCCTTTGTCCTGCAAAGCATACGCCCTGACCTTGTTTGCAAGGCCGATTCCGCGCCCTTCCTGGCGCATGTACAGAACCACTCCCCGCCCCTCATCACTGATGGCCTGCATAGCCGCGTGCAATTGGGGGCCGCAATCGCAGCGAAGCGACGCGAAAGTGTCTCCGGTCAGGCATTCGCTGTGCACGCGCACCAGTACCGGGCCTCCTTTCGAGATTTCACCCTTGACCAGCGCAGTGGGAGTATCTTCGCCAAGGTTTGATTCGTAGGCTATTATCCTGAAATCGCCGTAGGCCGTGGGAAGCGAAGCTTCCGCAACCCTTTTAACGGAGGTGTCTCCACGCTCCAGGCGGTATCTTATCAAATCGCGAATAGTGGCAATCTTCAAATTATGTTTGGCGGCGAATGCCTCCAAATCGGGCATCCGGGCCATTTTACCATCATCTCTCAGCACCTCGCAAATAACGGCGGCGGGCTTAAGCCCGGCCAGGCGAGCAAGGTCGGTGCTGCCTTCCGTTTGTCCTGCCCTGACCAGCACTCCGTTTTCCTGAGCGCGAATGGGAAAAATATGGCCGGGAGTGACTATGTCGTACGGCTTTACATCATCAGCCACCGCTTTTAAAATTGTAGTCGCACGGTCTGCTGCGGAAATTCCAGTGCTTACGCCTTCACGCGCCTCTATGGAAATCGTGAAATTCGTGCCGAACCGGGATTCATTACTCTGGGCCATTAAAGGCAGCTCCAGCCTGTCCACCATATCCCCGCTCAAAGCCAGGCAAACCAGTCCTCTGGCGTGAGTGACCATAAAATTGATTATTTCAGGGGTCACATGCTCCGCAGCAATGGTAATATCCCCTTCATTTTCACGGTCCTCATCATCCACCAGGATGATCATTTCACCATTTTTAATAGCTTTTACAGCTTCTTCAATTGAACATACAGACATCGGAAAAACTCCAATAAAGCCACGAATGATTATAAAAGCAACAAGCAATCCGCTTGAACAAATCAAATCAAACAGAACAATTAATTAAACCCGTTCTTGATGAAAAAGTCCAGGCCAAGTCCAGTCCGGGCCGGGGCCGCAGCCTGGGGTTCTTTTTCCAGACGCAGCATTTTGGCCACATATTTGCCTAGCATATCCACCTCAAGATTCGCCTGATAGCCTTTGTGCCACAAGTTTGCGGTGGTTGAATTCCATGTTTCCGGTATGATGTTCAGCTCAAAACGCCCGGGGGCACAGTTATTTACGGTCAGGCTGATTCCATCCACACAGACAGACCCTTTGTTTACAATATAAATATCCAGCTCTTTAGCACAGGCAAAAGTTACACGGCGAGAGGATGCGGCCTCTTCAACCATTTCCACCGTGGCGACCCCATCGGCATGACCGCTCACAATATGCCCGCCAAGCCGCTCTCCCAAGGCTAAAGCCAATTCAAGATTGACGAGCCCCTTCGGTTTGAGGTTTCCCAGGTTGCTGTTTTCCAGCGTTTCCGCAGAAACGTAAGCGGAAAAATACACTATTTTCCCAGCCTCCTGCACCTTTTCCGCAGTGAGGCAAACCCCGTTGACTGCCACGCTGTCTCCCGGCTTCACGCTTCCGCACTCAAAAGGCGCGAGGATGTGAAGCTCCATATCCCGCCCCTGTCTGGCAATCCGGTTTATGTTTCCCACACAGGCCACAAGCCCCGTAAACATGCTTATTCTCCCGGCTCAAACCGCAGTATTATATCATCCCCGATTTTACCAAAACCTGTCGCCTTCAGAAAGAGAAACTTTCTGGCCTCATCAATCGTATCCGGCGCCATTCCTTCAAACAGGTTGACCGCCTGCCTGTCCGCCAGAAGGCAAGGCGCCATGTGCAGTTCAAAGTTCTGCACAAGCCCCGCCTTAAGCAGAGCGAAACCAAACCGGCTGCCTCCTTCCGAGAGGACCCTCCAGACATTCAGCTTTTCCCGTAAAAATACAAGCATCCGCCTCAAATTATCAGGGGAGAATTCTCCATTTTCCCCGGATTTAAATTCAAATACCCTTACTCCATATTTCCCAAGCAGCTCAGCCTGCTCAGCAAGTTCCGACCCCGCGCCGGTCAGAAAAACCGTGTGTGTTCCCCGTTCAGTGACCAAACGCGGCAAATTTTCCGGGGCCAGTTTCCGGCTGCTTGCAATCACCGCCAAAGGTTGAACAAAACTGCGCGGTTTTTCCAAAACAAGCCAGTCCGCATCGGGGTTTCCGGGCATTTGCTTTAAGCCTTCATTTCCAGCCAAGTCGCCGGATAAATCCATGCGAACAGAAAGCAAGGGATCGTCTGCATGCAAAGTTCCCCCGCCAATAAGAACAGCCTGGCTGCGGGCCCTAAGCAAATGCACCCTTTCGCGGGCCGGGGCCGAAGTGATCCACTTGGACTTGCCGCTTCTGGTTGCCACAAACCCGTCCAGGGTGCAGGCCATCTTCAGGGTGACAAAAGGAAGAGGGTTTCTCTGCCAGAACAAAAAATCCTGCGCCAGGGCGAGGCATTCGTCCGGGCATGGCCCATGCTCCACCTTTACCCCATGCGCCCTGAGAAACTCCGCTCCGCCCCCGGCTTTGGGGGTAGGATCGGGAAGTCCCACAACCACATGTTTTATGCCTGCCTTCAAAATCGCCTGTGAACAAGGAGGCGTTTTCCCGTAATGGTTGCATGGCTCCAAAGTTGTCACCATTACGCATTCGGCAGGATTGACGGACTTTCTGGCCGCGTCATCGAGGCAGTTTATTTCCGCATGAGGACCCCCGAAAAATTCATGCCACCCTTCCGCCACAACCTGTCCGTCCCTGACCAGAACAGCACCAACGGCAGGATTGGGAGCTGCCGCCGGAATTCCCCGCTGAGCAAGCAAAATTGCCCTTCGCATGGCCGGAAGAAAAGTCGGTTCACTCATAATGCAGGTATTTGAAAATCCTTTGAGTCAAATTCCAAAATTTTGAAGGGTATGCCCGATTGCAGGGCCATCTGGGAAGCCAGTTCGTCCGGATATTCATTCACGAAATAAACAGCGCTTACACCGCAGTTAATCAACATTTTGGTACAAATGAGGCAGGGTTGGTGCGTACAGTATATTTCAGCTCCACTCAAAGAAATGCCATGAACCGCCGCCTGGATGATTACATTCTGCTCCGCATGCAGGCCGATGCAGATTTCATGGCGCTCGCCCGAAGGAATTCCAAGTTTCTGGCGCAGGCACCCAGTGTCAAGGCAGTGCGGAATGCCCACAGGGGCTCCGTTATAACCGGTAGCAAGTATCCGTCTGTCCTTTACAGCCAGAGCGCCTACTTTTCGCCTTAAGCAAGTAGAGCGCTGGGCCACCATGTAGGTGATTTGCATGAAATACTGTGGCCAGGGCAGACGCTGGGTATTCATTTCGCCTCCGGGCTGCTGGGGGAAATGCCGGCTGGAAGATCTTCCCCCAGCCGGCACAAAAGACATGCTGGCTTACCAGGCAAAAAGAGGATACGTGCGGGCAAATTCACCCACTTCACGAGAAATTTCCTTAAGTCTGGTTGCATTTTCAATGTTGCTAAGGGCGTCATTAATCCATTCGGAGATCATGCCCATTTCTTTCTCTTTCATACCGCGGGTGGTCAGTGCGGGAGATCCGAGACGCAAGCCGGAAGTAACAAAAGGAGAAAGGGTTTCAAACGGAACACTGTTCTTGTTGGTTGTAATTCCGGCCTCATCCAGAGCAAGCTGGGCGTCTTTGCCGGTAATGCCCTTATTGGTGAGATCAATCAGTATCAGATGGTTGTCCGTCCCGCCGGAAACCAGGTTGAACCCGGCATCCTTCAGGCCTGAAGCCAGGGCGGCCGCATTTTTAATTACCTGTTCCTGATAAGTTTTAAACGCGGGGCGCAGGGCTTCACCAAAAGCAACGGCTTTTGCGGCAATCACATGCATCAGCGGGCCTCCCTGAATGCCGGGGAAAATCATGCTGTTCAATGGTTTGCCGAATTCCTCGGATGACAGAATGAGCCCGCCTCGCGGGCCGCGCAAGG
>CAZDJL010000150.1:0-4058 GCA_964505745.1 uncultured Desulfovibrionaceae bacterium
GCTGGAATGCAAAGCCAAAGGCTATGAGGGTGGTTAATGCGAGGCTCAGGTAAAAGCGCAGGGACGGTTCTGGAGAAACGGCATCCGCTGCATATTGGATGAAAAAAGTGAAGGCCGCAGGGAAAACGGCGAAGTAGGCGAAAATGGCCCCGGCGCAGAATAGGGCGGCAGATGAGAGCGCAAGCGGGAGAATATGGCGTTTTTCGCTCTTCTTCAAGCCGGGAGAGGCGAAAGCCCATAGCTGGTAAAACAGGTAGGGCGATGCCAGAAATAAGGAAACTACAAAAGCGACGTTCAGATAAGACAGAAACGCTTCCGGCAGGGTAATGGTGATCAGCCTGCCTTCCTGCCCAGAGTTCGCAAGGGCGTTTTGCACGGGAACAAGGAGGATTTTCGCAAGTTCATTGTCGAAACCCCAGCAGACGAAAAACAGCGCCAGCCACACCAGCAGGCAGCGGATCAGCCTTAAACGGAGCTCGGCCAGATGTTCCAGAATGCCCATGCCCCCATTTGCGGAGGAAGCCTCTCCGGCCTGTTTCGGGGCAGGGCTATTCATTGCTTCGTTCCCCGGGTTCCATTTCTTTTTCAGTTTTTTTTTCGGTTTCTTCCCGGAAGGCAGTTTCTGTAAACACCTGGCGCTGCAGTTCAATCCAGCCGCGCTTCATGCCGTTGAATATCCTGGCGGCCTTAATCGCGGCGTCGGGCAGTTTTTCCGGGCCAAACACAATCAGGGCCACCAATCCGATTACCAGAATTTCCAGACCACCAATCTCGAACATTTGTCGGTTCCCTGCAATCAGAAGCGGTAGAATGTTTAATCTCCGGCAGGCGTTGCGTCCAGCCAGGGAATTCAACACGGGATGTTTTTTTGCGGAAGAACCCGCATCCTGCTTAAGCGGCTATTCCCATTCAATGGTGCTGGGCGGCTTGGAAGAAATGTCATAAACCACGCGGTTTACGCCCTGCACTTCGTTGATGATGCGAGTGGAAATGCGGGCGAGCAGGTCGTCGGGAAGCCTTGACCAGTCGGCGGTCATGGCGTCAACCGAGTTCACCACGCGCAGGGCCACAGCATTTTCATATGTCCGGGCATCGCCCATAACTCCCACCGACTTTACGGGCAAAAGCACGGCAAGCGCCTGCCAGACTTTGGAGTACCAGCCGGATTCCTTAAGCTCTTCAATCAGGATATTGTCCGCCTGTTGCAGGATGTGAACCCGTTCTTCAGTCACCTCGCCCAGCACGCGCACGCCAAGGCCCGGTCCGGGGAAAGGGTGGCGCCAGATCAGCGCGTCCGGAAGGCCCAGTTCAAGGCCTACCTTGCGCACTTCGTCCTTGAACAGTTCCCGGAGCGGTTCAACCAGTTCCATGTGCATGCGTTCGGGCAAGCCGCCTACATTGTGATGGCTTTTGATCACCGTGCCCTGGGGGGCGAAAGATTCCACCACATCCGGGTAAATGGTTCCCTGGGCCAGAAATTTTACGTCTTTTATGTCTTTGGCTTCCTCTTCAAAAACTTCTATGAACAGGCGGCCGATAGTCTTACGTTTTTCTTCTGGGTCGGCCACGCCTTTGAGTTCGGCGAAAAAGCGTTTTGAGGCGTTGACCATTTTCAGATGAAGCCCGGGCATGTATTTACAGGAATTGTCCATCACCGCGTGCGCCTCGTTCAGGCGCAAGAGGCCGTGGTCTACAAAAATACAGTACAGCTGGTCTCCTATCGCCTTGTGCAAAAGGGCCGCCACAACCATTGAGTCCACCCCGCCGGAAAGGGCGAGCACCACCTTGTTCTTGCCCACCTGCTTCCGGACCCGTTCTGTGGCCTCTTCAACAAATGAGGCCATGGTCCAGTCCGCCTTTATTCCGGCCACGTCAAACAGGAAATTGCGCAGCATGGCGGTGCCGTGTTCGGTATGGTGCACTTCCGGATGGAACTGCACTGCGTAAATTTTACGCTCCTCGTGGGCCATGGCTGCAATGTCCAGGTCATGGGTGGAGGCGATGGTCTTAAATCCTTCCGGGGTAGCAATTACCCTGTCGCCGTGCGACATCCATACGGTGGAGCCGCTGTCCAGCGTTTTCCACAAGGGCGAATCGCTGGAGAAGTTCAGCTTTGCCGGGCCGTATTCACGGTTTTTGGCGGTGGCGAGCCTGCCCCCGGCGTTGTGGGCAAGCAGCTGCATGCCGTAGCAGATGCCCAGAATGGGTATGCCCAGCTCAAGCAGGTCTTTGTTCAAGGCGGGGGCGCCAGAATCCATCACCGAGGCAGGCCCGCCCGAAAGAATAATCGCTTTGGGGTTAATGGCCTTTATTTCTGCTGTGGGCATGGTGCAGGCATGTATTTCCGAGTAAACGCCTGCTTCACGCACGCGCCGGGCAATCAGCTGGGTGAGCTGGGAGCCGTAATCCAAAATAAGAACGGTGTTGTGGCTGCTCATTTATATAAGTCCTGAATCTTGCTACAGGGTGTCCACCCGGTAGTTGGGTGCCTCTTTGGTAATAATTACGTCGTGTACGTGGCTTTCCCGCAGACCGGCGGGTGAAATTTCCACGAACTGGGATTTGTCGGCGAGGTCCTTGATTGTGCCCGCGCCCACATATCCCATGCCAGCCCTGAGCCCCCCCACCAGCTGGAACAGGCTTTCGGACACCGGGCCTTTATAGGGCACGCGCCCAACAATTCCTTCGGGAACAAGCTTTTTGCTTTTTTCCTGGAAATAGCGGTCGGAGCTTCCGTCCTTCATCGCGTCAATCGAGCCCATGCCTCTGTATATTTTATAGGAACGGCCCTGATAGAGGATTGTTTCGCCAGGGGATTCGTCAGTTCCCGCGAGAATTGAGCCCAGCATGACCGAACCCGCCCCAACGGCCAGGGCTTTTACGATGTCCCCCGAGTATTTGATGCCGCCGTCCGCAATCAGGCAGCGGTCCATTTCCCGGGCGGCTCTCGCGCACTCCATTATTGCCGTAACCTGAGGAACGCCCACTCCGGCCACCACGCGGGTGGTGCAGATGGAGCCGGGCCCAATGCCCACTTTCACAGCGTCGGCTCCGGCTTTCAGCACCGCCAGCGCCCCTTCGTAGGTGGCAACGTTGCCTGCCACAATCTGGGCTTTGGGATAATCTCCCCGCAGGATTGAAATGGCGTTCAGCACGTTTCTGGAATGCCCGTGGGCCGAGTCCAGCACCAGAAAATCCACCCCGGCGTTTAGCAGCGCTTCCGCCCGGCTCTGGCCTTCTTCGCCCACGCCTATGGCCGCTCCCACACGCAGGGAACCGTTGGCGTCCTTGCAGGCATCGGGGTATTTCTGAATTTTTTCAAGGTCCTTAATTGTAATCAGCCCGGAAAGGCGTTGCTTGCCATCCACCACCAGGAGCTTTTCAATCCTGTTTGTATGCAGCAGGGTTTTCGCTTCTTCAAGGGTGGTTCCCACCGGCACGGTGATAAGGTTCTTGCTGGTCATCACTTCTGAAACCAGGGTTTCATCGAGCCGCTGCACAAAACGCACATCGCGGTTGGTGAGAATGCCCACCAGAGCCCCGTCTTTAACGACCGGCAGGCCGGAAACCCGATATTCGGCCATCAGCTCAAGCGCATAGCGCACGGTGCGGTCCGGCTCTATGGTCACCGGATCCTGAACCATGCCGCTTTCAGATTTTTTCACCCGGTAAACTTTCTTGGCCTGCTCTTCAATGCTCATGTTTTTATGAATGACTCCGACTCCGCCCTCCCGGGCCATGGAAATTGCCATGCCCGCTCCGGTTACCGTGTCCATGGCGGCGGAGATAAGCGGAATTTTAAGCGTGATTTCATGAGTCAGGTTGCTGCTCACATCCACGATGTCGGGGGTTACTTCCGAATATCCCGGAAGGAGCAGAATGTCATCAAACGTAAGGCCTTTGGATATGATCTTGGTCATGGTATGCCTGCACTAGAGCTATATGTTTGCCTGCCCGCAGCGTTCCCCGCTGGTTTTTGAAGCGGCGGGAGCTGTTTTGAAGTTAATTTTTAATTATATTAACATGACCCTGTTTCGTCAAGAAAGATAAGTGTTTTT
>CAZDJL010000151.1:0-4042 GCA_964505745.1 uncultured Desulfovibrionaceae bacterium
CGGGGTCTCCGGCCATGAAATTTACAACCGACCCCCACACTACCCCGCAAGCGGTCACAGCCAGCACCAGGGCGATCATCAGCGACACCATGTATTCAATTCGCGCATGCCCGTAAGGATGCCCTTCATCCGGCCCGGCCGTCCAGAAACGCACCCCTACCAGCAGAACGAGATCCCCCAGCAGATCGGCCGCGCTCTCGAAGCCGTCGGCCAGAACCGCATAGCTGTTGCCCGCAATCCCGGCGGCAATTTTAACCACCGAAAGAACAACATTACTCGCCAGCCCCACCAGGGCGGCGAAAGTCACCCCTTTACGCTGGCATTCGGCTGTAAGCCTGTTCGCTTCGGCATGCACTCCGGAATCCTCCCTAAACCAGCTGCAAATATGCCGTTAACGGGCTAATTTGCAATAGCTGGCTGTCGATGTAATTGGAGGTATAGTCCTCGCAGGTTTTCATTTTGCCGAACACATTGTAGCGAGCATCTTCCCCGGCGAACCGTATGCCGCAAATGCGCCCCAGCTGCGGGTGCACCGGAACGGTAAATTCGGGATACAGGTTGGGAACCCGAAAACCGGGGGGCACCGGCAGGTCCAGCTCCTGAAAAATTTTCCTGGCCACCATCTCCAGAAGCTCCATGTTGGGGTGGTTTATGGAGAAAAACAGCATTTCGTCCCTGAACCGCTCAAAAATCCAGTCAACCGTCTGCACAATGCAGCCCTTTTCCTTGACCCGCTCCGTTTCCACGGACTCGGCCAGCATCCCTTCCAGGTCAAACTTGTTGTCCAGCCTGCCATGCAGGTAAACATGCATAATCTCCGACTTGCTCAGCTTCATGGCAATAAGCTGATCCAGAAAAAAATCGCCAAACTCGGACGGGCTGTTGTTCGTCCAGAACGGCCAATATCCCTTGAACAGCATGTTCGGAATTTTCAGCACTGTGGCCCTGGGGTTCAGCCGGCCAAGCAAAACGGAGGACGATGTTTCATTCCATTTGTCTCCCAGATGCTGGTAAATGAACACCGAGCAGGCCTCCATTTCCCCTGGGGGAACAGGCTCCCGCAAAAAATTCGTATACCTGCGCAGCGCAAACCGGCTGTTGAATTCAGGGCTGTTGCAGAGCAAGCGCACCAGCCCGTCCGCCTGGCAGTTTGCCTGAATTATACAAACCTGCTTCCCCATGTCTTTTATTTTACTGCCTTTTTTTGCTGCCCGGAAAGATTAAACAAAATTAACCCTTTACAATTTACACAAGATGATTTACAAGTCGCACGTTTTATGCGAGAAGTTCTTAAGCAAAAGTGTGACAAAGCTATGTTCAATAAATTTGAAATTTTTTTTCTCTGCCTGCATAAATGTTTCAGCAAAGGTGCATAGCTGTTTTGTTTTCAAAAATCCGGTGTTTATCCGGATTTTTTTTGGGCTGTTTTTTCAATCCGGTTTAGCTTCCGGATTTTTCAGCCCCCGCATTTGAAGATAATTGCTTTTAGCATAAATGTAAATTTCAACTATCAACCTTAAAAACGCCCAGGGGTAAGCCCTGCAAGGACTACCATGCAGCAGGAAAACCGTTTCGAGTGGAAACACAAAGACTTATTGGATGTGGACACTCTGTCGCCCGAAGATGTACAGCACATCTTCAAAACAGCGGACCAGTTTCACGACATTAACAACCGCCCGGTAAAAAAGATACCCACCCTCAAAGGGCGCAGTGTAATTCTTTTTTTCGCCGAGCCCAGCACCCGCACCAAAATGTCGTTTGACATGGCGGGCAAGCGCCTTTCGGCCGACACTTTCAGCCTTGCGAAAAGCGGATCGGCCCTGCAAAAAGGCGAAAGCCTGAAAGACACGGCGCTCACCCTGCAGGCCATGAACCCCGACGTTATCGTGCTGCGCCATTCCAGCAGCGGAGCCTCCCAGTTTCTGGCCGAGCGCCTGCCCTGCTCTATAATTAACGGCGGCGACGGCTGGCACGCGCATCCCACCCAGGCCCTGCTCGACAGCTTCACCCTGCGCCAGCATTGGGGTGATAAGTTCGCGGGCAAAGAAGTGCTTATTCTGGGCGATATCGCCCACTCCCGCGTGGTGCGCTCCAACGTGCAGCTGCTTTCCATGCTTGGCGTGAATGTGCGCCTGTGCGCGCCCCGCACCCTGCTTCCCCGCGGGGTGGAGGGCTGGAACGCCAAGGTATACACCCGCCTTGAAGAAGCCCTGGAAGGCGTGGACGCCGCCATGTGCCTGCGTCTGCAGCTTGAACGCCAGCAGGCGGGCCTGCTTCCCTCGCTGGAAGAATATTCCCGCACGCACTGCCTCACCGCGCGCCATATGGAGCTTGCCAAGCCCGGCGCCTTGATCATGCACCCCGGCCCCATGAACCGCGGGCTGGAAATCTCCTCCGAGCTGGCGGACGCGCCGGACAGCGTAATTCTGGATCAGGTGGCCTCAGGCGTGGCTATCCGCATGGCGCTGCTTTTCCTGTTCGCAACCCGTAACGATCATATGCATGGGGAGGCTGTATAATGAACTCATTTATCCTTAAAAACGCGCGTCTGGGCAGCCGTGAAATGACCATTCTGGTTCTTGACGGCAAAATAGCCCTTGTTTACCCGTACAAAGAAGACAACCTCTATCCGGAAGAAATCCCGGCCGGAATGCCCATTGAAATTCCCGGCGATGATGAACTGGCCCGGCTGCCGGTGATTGACGGGGAAGGCCTCAAGGCCATGCCCAGCCTGATTGACGCCCACGTGCACCTGCGCGAACCCGGTCAGGAATGGAAGGAAACCATTGCCACCGGCCTCAAGGCCGCAGCGCATGGCGGCTTTGGCGCGGTAATGGCCATGGCCAACACCTGCCCGGTAAACGACCACTCGGCCGTTACCCGGATGATGCTTGAACTGGCCCGCATGCATTTCCCCCACGGGCCGCGCCTCTACCCGGTGGGCGCGCTCACCAAGAACCTTGAAGGCAAGGAACTCGCCCCCATGGCCGAGCTGGCCGCCGCAGGCTGCATCGCCTTTTCCAACGACGGCAAACCCGTGGCCAACACCGAGCTTTTCCGCCGGGGCATGGAATACGCCAACGACCAGGACTGCATAGTGCTTGACCACTGCGAGGACGAATACCTCGCCGCAGGCGCACAGATGAACGAATCCGAGCTTTCCGGCAAAATGGGGCTTAAGGGCATGCCCGCCATAGCGGAAACCATCCAGGTAAGCCGCGACATCCTGCTTGCCGAATATCTGAAAGTTCCCGTGCACATCCAGCATGTGTCGCACCGCCGCTCGGTGGACGCCATCACCAGCGCCAAGCAGCGCAATGTGCCCGTAACCTGCGAAACCTGCCCGCACTACCTCATTCTTTCCGAAGAAGCCGTGCGCGGGTATGACACCGCCGCAAAAGTGAACCCGCCCCTGCGCGGTGAGGAAGACATCGCGTCGCTGCGCGCCGCGCTTACTTCCGGCGCCATAGACATTCTGGTTACCGACCACGCCCCCCACGCCCAGCAAGAAAAGGAAGTGGCCTTCGACCAGGCCCCGTTCGGCATTTCCGGGCTCGATTCCGCGCTTTCTCTAACCTGGGAACTGGTGTGCCAGGGCGTGATTACCGAAATAGAAATGCTCAAGCTCTGGTGCTACAACCCCGGGCGCATTTTCGGCATTCCGGTGAACACCTTCCGGCCCGGCGACCCGGCCAACTTCTTCCTGTTCGACCCGGAAGAGCGCTGGAAGCTCACCCCTGAAACAATGCACTCCAAGGGCAAAAACTCGCCCTTCATCGGCCGCCAGCTTGTGGGCAAAGTAAAAGCGCACTGGCTCGGCGGGCACAAAGTGGTTTAACAACAACAACGGCAGGGGAAAACGGAAACCATGCGGGTTTCCCTTCCCCTGCCTTGCCCTTCAAAGTTCTCCACGCTCTTCACTTGAAAATGAAGCGAAGCATCTAATACCGCTCTGCCGAGCTATGAAATGCGGCGCAGCTCCGGCATGGGCCAGGTTCCATCCAAAACCGCCTGATCGGGCCAGAACAGCCGCATGAAAATA
>CAZDJL010000152.1:0-4042 GCA_964505745.1 uncultured Desulfovibrionaceae bacterium
AGCATAAGCCATAAGGAAGACAACCTGATTTCAAGCAGCATGCTTCTTGAAGACATAGACGGCAAGCCGCTGCTTTTGAAGATGACCGCGCAGCGCCCCATATATAAGCTTGGCAAGGAAGCGCTTGACCGCTCCAGCCTGTTGCTGACTGTGGCCATGGTTCTGTTCACCGGGATGATTTTTTTCATAGTCAACAAGCTGGTGCTGAAGCCGCTTGCCAGGCTTAGTGCGGATATGAGCCATCTTTCAGGCAATGAACTGATTGACAGCCGCAAGTATTCCACAAGCAGCGAATTTGCCCAGCTTGGGAATGCAATCAACGGGATGCTCAACAATCTCAACCAGTCCAGAGTCTCAATCAAAACCACACAGCGCATACTTAATGAAATGAATGCTTCCGTTTATGTTTCCGACATGCAGACCGATGAACTGCTGTTTGCCAACGACAAGATGCTTAAAGAACTGGGGCTGAAAGAGGTGCCGGTTGGAAGCTCTTGCTGGGAGATTATTCACCAAAACGAGAAAAATAAACGCTGTTCGCATTGCCCCAGGGCCAAGCTTTGGGGCAAGGAACACGGGCAGGTGAGCTGGGAAGAGCAGGATCAGAAAAGCAGCCGCCATTACCGCAATACCAGCTGCCTGATTGAGTGGAGCAATGGAAAGCTCGTCCATCTTCATCACCGGGTAGACATCACGGATATTAAGGTGGCCGAGGCCAGCCTGCAGAAACGCCTTGAGCAGCAGGAACTGATGACCGCTCTTTCCCAAAGCTTCATTTCCACCGAAGTCATTTCAAGCCTGATCAACAATGCCCTCAGGATGGTGGGAGAGTTTATGGATGTGAGCAAAATTGTGCTTGCCACCGTCCAGGGAAATTATCTGGAAGGAACTTATGTGTGGCACAATGAGAAACACAAGGTTCCGGCAACGATGGAGCTGAAGATTCCTTTCAGGCCGGGATGCGTGGAGTATGACGCCTATATATCCGACCGCCTTTCCTTTTTGGCTTTTAATGATTTAAGCGGCCTTTCCGGCTTCAAGCTTGCGCACAGCCTTGGGGTGCACGCCTTGATAAGTGTTCCCATTTTTGTGAACAACGAGTTTTGGGGCATGCTGAGCATAAATGAATCCCGGGGATGCAGAAGCTGGTCCGCCAGCGATGTTCAACTGATCAAGCTGATCGGGGTGGTGATTGCCGGGGCGCTAACCCGCAGTTCCACCGAGGCCGAGCTTGTGCGGCTGTCGTCCATTGTGAACAGTTCTCCCCAGTTTATTTCATTCATCAATGAAGATGGAGTTTTTGAATATCTGAACCCGGGAACCCTGCCTTGCCTTGGCTATAGCCCTGAAGAGCTTGAAGGGAACAGCCTCTTCCAGGTGCTGGACTATGAAACTTACATCTGGTTCAAAGATAAAATTATACCCGAAGTAGTGGAAAGAGGGCAGGGCGAGTATGAGCTCAGCATGTTCAGGAAAGACGGCAACGAACGGATAATGTCGCTGTCCGCCTCTGTGGCGGGTGAATCGTCAGAGGCAGGTATTGGCATCATTGCGCTTGATATCACAGAAAAGCGCCGGCTTGAGAGAGATTTAATCAAGGCCAAGGAACAGGCTGAAAGCTCGAACCGGGCTAAAAGTGAATTTTTGTCGCGCATGAGCCATGAAATGCGCACTCCCCTGAATGCGATTATAGGCATGGCGAGCATTGCCCGCAACGCATCGGAGATGAAGAAAAAAGAATATTGCCTGTCCAAGATAGATGACGCCTCGGCCCACCTTCTGGGGGTGATTAACGATATTCTTGACATGTCTAAAATCGAGGCTTCGAAATTTGAGCTTTCATGTTCCGACTTTGTGTTTGAAAAAATGCTCATGCGTATTGTGAGCGTGGTCAATTTCCGGGTAGATGAAAAGAAACAGAACCTGATTGTGCATATTGACCCAAGCGTGCCTTATTCCATTATTGCCGACGAGCAGCGCCTGGCCCAGGTTGTGACCAATCTGCTCTCCAATGCGGTCAAATTCACCCCTGAAAGCGGTTCCATCACTCTCAGCGCAAAAGTTGATGAAGAAAGCGGAGAAGAGTGCGTTTTGCGTGTAGACGTCCAGGATAGCGGCATTGGCATCTCCAGGGAGCAGCAGGCGCGGCTGTTCCGCCCGTTTGAGCAGGCAGATGGAGGCATTTCGCGGAAATTTGGCGGAACCGGGCTGGGGCTGGCCATTTCCCGGAAAATTATCGAACTTATGGATGGAAATATCTGGATTGATGAATCCACGCCGGCAGGTTCGCGTTTTACATTCAGGGTTAAGGTGAAAAAAGGCAAGCAGGGCTCAGCGTGCTTAAGGCATGACCTGGATTGGGGTTCTGTGCGTATTCTGGTGGTTGACGATGCGCCGGAGGTGCGGAAGTATTTCAGTGAATTTTCCAGCAAGATGGGAATTGCCTGTGAGGTGGCCGCCGATGGCGCGGAGGCGTTTGAGCTTATTAAAAGAAACGGTGGCAAAAATTTCAATGTGATTTTTGTGGACTGGAAAGTGCCTGACATGGATGGAATAGAGCTTGCCCGCAAGTTAAAGGAAAGGGATGAGGTTGCTGTTGTGGTGATCATGATTTCCGCCGCGCAATGGAACGATGTTGAAAGTGAGGCCAAAGAGGCGGGAGTGAGCAGGTTCTTGCCAAAACCGTTATTCTCTTCTGAAATAATGGATTGCATCACCGAGAGTTTGACTTCTTCCTGCCTTTGCGTAAAGCCTGTGAAGCCGGAAGAGAGTGAAGAGGGCTGTTTTGCGGGCTACAACGTCCTGTTGGCTGAAGATGTGGATATCAACCGGGAGATTGTGGAAGCTCTTTTAGAGCACACTGGCGTGAAAATTTACAATGCAGAGAATGGACAGCAGGCTTTTGACATGTTCCGGCGACAGCCTGGATTTTACGATATGATTTTTATGGATATTCATATGCCGGAAATGGACGGCTATGAAGCCACGCAGCGGATAAGAAGCCTGGGCACGCCTGAAGCCGCCACCGTCCCGATTGTGGCAATGACCGCGAATGTGTTCAAGGAAGATATTAACCGTTGCCTCAGCATCGGCATGAACAGCCACATAGGCAAGCCGATCAATGTTAATGAAATTGTCGCCGAAATGAAAAGGTTTCTTAAAGCGAAAAACTAGGGCCGAGCTTCATTAATTGTCAAAAATCATGTACCCGTGCGCGCATAATAAAATAGGCGAACCACGAGTACGCAGTTCCAGCTCTCATTCAGACCGCTTGAAAGTGTTAACCATACTTTATTGCATGGCAGACGCAGGATTGCCGTGCTATATGGCTGATGCGCCCATGCTTCTTTTCTTTGTCATCCGCCTAGAGTGGCGCAATGGTAATATCCCCTTAATATAATACTACCTTTTTGACCCCAAGCGTAAAGTGGGAATCGTCTTGGGACAATGCTTTTTGCAAAAAAATCCTTCCGATATGGCAGGATCGGCAAGCGACAAGCGCAGCCGGAGCAAGAGGAAACCGCGCCTTCCCCGCAGCGATTATAAAATGATGCTCCGCCTCCTCAATTGAGGGGGCGGGGCTGTTTCAGGTTATGGCGCTATTGCCTGTGCAAGGCATCCATTACCGCTGCTCCCTTGTGTAAGGCGCTTCGCCAAGCTCGAACTCAATAACTGCCTGAGTAAGACTTGCAAGGGTCTCAGGGTCGTTAAGGTCAAGTTCATCGTCTAGGCCAACTCCAAGCCTCCTGGCCACGTATTCCCTGTACTCTGGTTCAGGGTTGTTGTCCTCTGCGAAAGAGTTTTGGTGGATGATCTGCCGGACAGTGTTCACGCCCCGCTGAGACTGGGTATTCATTGACCTGGCTGCCGCTCTGATGCCGTCATGGTCGGTTTCGAACTGTATGAAACGCTGTTCGTCAACTCCTGTCATCCCATTCCAGGCATCACCGGTATCACGCAAGTTCGCAGGGTTGCGGTTACGCAGACCACGCACAGCATCCGGGCCGTGGTTGATGTGATCAAACTCTGACGCATCGGGCCT
>CAZDJL010000153.1:0-3977 GCA_964505745.1 uncultured Desulfovibrionaceae bacterium
AATTCTAAACGGCGGTGCGTACTGAACTGCCAATCACATTGGGCACACCCGCATTCGCCCCGGATTCCGGGCTGTATTTGTTGTTGGGAGAACAGCTTGTCAGCTGCCGGGCGGGCGGGGTTTTGTCCTCTTTCGGCGCTTCCGCTTCCAAAGCCACTGTCTGGGCTGACGATGCGGTTTCAGCGGCGGGGCTCGCGGCTGTTTCCTTCGCGTTGGCGGGCGCGCTGGGGTCGGGCAGTTCGCCGCAATAAGCCAGGCTGCGGCTTACCACATGGCGGAACACAGGTGCCGCAACCACGCCTCCATATGAGCTTTTTTGCGGCTCGTCAATCATTACCACTACCAGATAGCGGGGTTTTTCAAGCGGGGCGATGCCGATGAACGAGGACACGCGGCCTTTGCCGTAGCTGCCGGACGAAGCCTTCTGGGCGGTTCCTGTTTTACCGCCAACGCTCACTCCGGGAATGCGGGCGCGCTGGCCTGTGCCGTCTTCCTCAACCACCCCGTAAAGCATTTTCAACACTGCGCTTGAGGCTTCGGCGGAAAAGACGCGTTCGGAATTTGCTTCCGGATCAAAATCTTTCACCAGCTTGAGCGGGCGTTTTATGCCACCATTGGCAATAACCAGATAGGCCTCGGCCATTTGCAGGGCGCTGGCCGAGAAGCTTTGGCCGAAAGAAGCGGTGGCAAGGTCCACTTCTGCCCACTGTTTGGGGTTTCGTAAAATTCCCGCGCTTTCGCCAACAACCGGCAGTCCGGTTTTCTGGCCGAACCCCATTTTTACCAGATAGCTGTGGTAAAGCGGGGCGCCCATTTCCATTCCGATTTTGGCCGCGCCGATATTGCTTGAGTAGCGCAAAATTTCTTCCACGTTCAGCCAGCCTCGTTTTGAGGTGTCGCGGACGGTGAAAAGCTTGGTTTTCCAAAGACCGTTTTCACAAAAATAACGGCTGTCGGGTTTTATTCTGTTTTCCGTAAGGGCCGCGGCCACAAGCAGGGGCTTTATGGTTGAGCCGTGTTCCAGGGCGTCTGCGGAAAGCCTTGTGCGCCATGCGCTGGGGCTTGGATAGCTGCGGTATGCGTTTGGATTGAAAAAAGGATATTCCGCCCAGGCCAGAATTTCTCCGGTGGGCACGTCCACCACCAGGCAGCCGCCCCATTTGGCGGCGTTATGCTCTACCGATTTGGCAAGGGCTTCTTCCGTGAAGTACTGGATCTGGTTATCTATGGTCAGCTGGACGTCGCGCCCTTTGAGGTCGGAGCGGTCTTCGGCCCCGGCAAGGTATAATTTGCGTCCGGCGGCATCGCGCTGCACCACTATCCGGGAAGACTGGGCGGAGAGTTCGTTGTCAAAGGCTTTCTCCAGGCCTTCTATGCCCACATCGTCAATATTTACAAAGCCAAGAAGCTGCCCGGCAAGCTGCTTGAAAGGATAGACCCGTTCAAACTCCGTGGCAAGGTCCACGCCCTTGATTTTGGCGTCATGGATCCGGGCTGCGGTTTTGTCGTCCACCTTGCGTTTCAGCCACACGAACGATTTGTCCGAACCCAGCGCTTTGGCCACTCTGGCGGGCTCCATGCCCAGAATTTCGGCAAGGGTGTTTGCGGTGGCCCGCATGTCCTGTATCTCATAGGGGCGCACGTAAACGGAGCGCACTTCAACCGAGCGGGCCAGAATTTGCCCGTTGCGGTCTAGAATAGACCCCCGGAACCCGCTAATCAGCTCGGTTCCCTGCTGCTGGCGGCTTACTTTCTCAGTAAGCTGCTGGCCCTGAACAATCTGAATGTCCCATGCGCGGTACCATAGCAAGCCCCAAATAGCACCGAACACAACCGCGACAACGGCAAGCCTGACCCTGCCCCAGTCGCGGTCAAAGCTGGGCGATGAGCTTTCCTGCTTGGCCCAGCGGTTATGTTGCTTTTGCTTCTTTTTGAACATTGCAGGTCCGGTGCGGTTTTCAGTTGTTGATGATTATTTTGCGCTGCTGTCCCGATTCAGTCGGGCGCATGCCCATTCTTTCCGCTTCTTTGCTCAGGCGGTACGGGGAAATCAGATTGTCCCGCTCAACCTCAAGTTTGGCAGTGAGGTTGTTGGCCTGATCCAGCTCGTAGCTCATCCGTTTGAGTTTATAGGCCATATCCACCTGCTCGATATTCATCCATACCACCAGCAGGCTTAAAAGCAGGGCGCCAACCATACTGATGCTGAAGGCCAAAACCCAGCCGCTCAAGCTCTTTTGATTGTTCATCTCTTACCCTGTTTTACACGTTTTCTAAAAAAAGTCTAAAGTCTTTCTACTGCCCGCAATTTCGCGCTTCCAGCCCTTGGATTGGCGGAAAGCTCTTTTTCGTCCGGAACTACAGGGCGCCTGGCAAGCTCCCGGTATACCGGCTTTGCTTCGCAGATGCATTCCGGCAGGCTTTTCGGGCAGGTGCAGGCCGCGCTGCCGTTTCGGAAGGCCTGCTTGACGATTCTGTCTTCCAGCGAGTGGAAGGAGATGATTACAAGCCTGCCTCCAGGCTTGAGCCACTCAGGTATTTGCCTGAGAAAGTTTTTCAGCTCGTCCAGCTCGCCATTTACCGCCATGCGCAATGCTTGAAAAGTCCGTGTGGCGGGGTGGCGTCTGGCTTTGGCCCTCCATTTTGCGGGGTAGGCCTGCTCTATTACCCGCGCGAGTTGAACGGTGCTTTCTATGCCTTCGTTTCTCGCGGAAATTATTGCCCTGGCAATGGGCCCGGCCATTGGTTCCTCGCCATACTCCATTATAATCCGGCGCAGGTCTTCATAGTTGGCGCTTTCAATCAGCTCCAGAGCGCTTTTGGTTCCTGCCGCAAGCTGCCCCTCGGAATTCATGCGCATGTCCAGCGGCCCGTCATGCATAAAGCTGAAACCGCGTTCAGGGGTATCCAGCTGCATTGAGGATATTCCCAGGTCCAGCAGCGCGCCGTCTATTCCCTCGGGCGAAATTTTTTCAAGCAGGGTAGCGAAATCGCTGAAAGCCATATTTTCAAGGTGTGCGTTTTCGCCAAACGGAGCCAGGCGTTCACGGGCCAGACTGAGGGCTCTGGAATCTTTGTCCAGGCCGATGAGGCGGTTCGGGCCGGCTTTTAATATCGCCTCGCTGTGCCCGCCCAGCCCCACAGTGCCGTCAAGAAATGTTCCACCCCGACCAGGTTCCAGGTATTCCAGCACTTCGTTGAGCAGAACCGGAATATGGGGATACATGGTTGCAGCCCCTGTTAAATTGGAAGATCAACTCCGCTTTCGGAAAGATCTTCGGCCAGCCCGTCAAAGTTCTGGCTGATCAATTCCGCGAAGCGGGTCTGATCCCAAATTTCAAATTTGCTGCCCTGACCCACCAGGACAATGTCCTTGCCTATGCCTGCATAATCGAGATGGCTTTTGCAAAGCCGTATGCGCCCCTGGTTGTCGCAGGCGAGTTCTTCTGCCCCTCCGAGCACCAGGCGTTTAAAGTCGCGCACCAAGCGGGAGCTTGATTTCAGCCGGTTGAGCTGCTCTTCGAACACGTCCCAATCGGGACGGGGGTAGGCCACCAAACATCCGTCGTAAGTGGTGAGCATGAATCTGCCGCCTTCGGAACGGGCCATGAGAATGTCCCTGAATTCCGGCGGCAACATTATCCGCCCTTTGGGGTCGAGTATGCGGGGGGAACTGCCCCTGAACAGGTTTCCTGTCAAATCGTTTTCCTTGAGCAGGTTTTATGGTTGGCCGTATTTCTCCCTTTCGACAGAAACCAGATATTTTTCTTGGGAGCTTTTACCACTTTATACCACTTTTTTCCACTATGTTCCATGTTTGTGTGAATATGTCAAGAGGCGATTGTGTATTCTTTGAGCAAGGCGCAGGAACGGTTGTAGGGCTTTGAGCGGCGTGTGTTTTTATGGGAAAGGGGTTTGACAGCGGGCAGGGCTTTGAAAAGGGCATTTTGTCTTTCAGGCGGGATGGAAACGCTTTT
>CAZDJL010000154.1:0-3961 GCA_964505745.1 uncultured Desulfovibrionaceae bacterium
CGGGCAAAGCCGGGGCCAAGGCGCCGCAATCGAAACGAATGGAAAAAGCTGCTTTTTCCGCTATTCATGGGCAAGCCAGGCCTTGCGCCGCCCGCGGGCGCGCATTTTCTAAAACGTGACATTGAAAGGCCTCCGCCGGAAGCATTTTCAGCTGTTTTGTGAATGCCGGGCATGTTTACACGGCATTCACCCGGAAACCTTCAGAATGAAAAGGCCCTAACCCCGGCGGCCCCTGTCCCGCCCAGGCCCGTTGTCCGCAAGGTCAACAGCCAGCCTCAGGCCCTTTATACGAGAGCGGTTCATGGCGTCAATCACTACAGGGGCATGGCGCACATCCACGTCCACAAGGGAAAAGCTGTCGTGCAGTTCTATGGCCCCGATCTCTTTGCCGGAAATTCCGCTTTCATTGGTTATAGCCCCAACCAGATCGCCTGGCTTTATCTGCATGTTTTTGCCCACGTTGAATACCAGGCTGACCATGTTTTCGTCGCTATATTCCTTGCGGCCCTGCTGGCGGGGTTTGTTCACATGCTTTCCGGGAAGCCCGAACTGACTGTGCCTTTCACCTCGCCGCCCTCTTGCGGGAACACGTTCAACCCCGCGGGCATTGCCATACGCATCAAGGCGGGGGCGCTCTTTTGGGTTCTTTTTAGGCGAATCGTGCATATCTTCCCGGTCATCCAGCCTTGAAAGATCAAAGCTTCCAATTTCTTTTTCCAGCAGCATATTAAGCAATGCGCCAATGGTTCCCGGCTGGTCCGCAAGGCCGCTTTTTTCCGCCGCCTGCTCCAGGCGGGCAAAATCCCCGCCCTTGCTCAGGGTTCGGGCCAGTTTCTCAAGCAGCCCCTCCACCTTCATATCCAGCACATCGCCAAGCGAGGGCAGCATGGCCTTTTGAATGTCGGCCTTGGTATAACGCATGATATTGCGCAATTTATAATATTCACTGTTGGTGATGATACTCAGGGCCCGGCCCGATTTCCCGGCCCGGCCCGTGCGGCCCACCCGGTGCACATAGCTTTCGTGGTCAAACGGCAAGTCAAAATTTATCACCACGTCAATATCGTCAACGTCCAGGCCTCTGGCGGCCACATCGGTCGCGGCCAGAACTTTCAGCTCGCCTCTGCGAAAACGGCCCATCACCCGGTCGCGCTGCGACTGGGCCAAATCTCCATGCAGAGCATCCGCCCCAACGCCCTTGTTTTGCAAAAACTGGGTAAGCTCGTCCACCATCCTGCGGGTGGAGCAAAACACCAGGGCCTTGCTGAATCTTTCGGCCTCAAGCAACCGGTTTAAAGCGTCCAGCTTCCGGAACGGCTTTATTTCATAGAAACTTTGGGCAATAGCCTCCACGGTCACAGTAGGCTGGTCTACTTTCAAATGCCTGGGGTTTTTAAGGTAGCTGTCGCAAAGCTTGCGAATTTCCGGCGGCATGGTGGCGGAAAAAAACGCCCGCTGCGCGTCGGGGGGGGTGCTGTCGAGAATTTCCTCAATATCCTCCCTGAAACCCATATTCAGCATTTCATCTGCCTCATCAAGAACCAGCAGCGAAACCTGATCAAAGTTGAGGGTTCCCCGAAGCAGGTGGTCTTTCACCCGCCCCGGCGTTCCCACCACAATTTGCGCCCCGCGGGCAAGAGCCCGGATTTGCAGCTCGATGGACTGCCCCCCATACACGGCCACAGCATTAAGCCGGGGCATGCGGGAACCGAGGCGCCCGATTTCTTCGGCCACCTGAACGGCCAGCTCACGGGTGGGGCAGAGCACCAGGCCCTGCACATGCCTGCTTTTCAGGTCAAGCATTTGCAGCATGGGAATGCCGAAAGCCGCGGTTTTGCCCGTGCCGGTCTGGGCCTGGCCTATAATATCCTGCCCTTCAAGCATGGCCGGAATAGCCAGCGTTTGAATGCCGGAAGGTTCAATAAAGCCCATGTCCTCTATGGATGAAAGGATTTCGGGCCTGAGCGGCATGGTGGAAAACTTGGAATACATTATTAAACTCCCTGAAATGACACCCGGACCCGTAATATCAGTCAGGGGCATATTTTTTAAAAGCTTGCCCCACAGCTTTGCAAGGTGTATATCGGGGCAACTTGTTTTTTGCGAAACACGGCATTAAGCCAACGACAGGATAAAGGCAAGCACTATTTTCACATTTGAAACGGATGCTGGCGGCGGGCCGGTTTGAAACATTGCTGGAAACGGAACCTGCCCCCTCGACGGGCAGCCGCTGTAAAGGCCGCCCCGGAGAAACCGGGCGCTTCCGCAGCCTGCCCGATTTGACGCTTTGCCGATAGCATAATATAATGTTAAGCTTATTATTTCAATTCATTGCTCAAAGTAGAGGAAATTATGTCGGATAGCAATACCCCTTCAACCACCAAAGGTCCTGATTTCATTCGCGCAATTGTTGCAGAGGACAACAAAACAGGCAAATACGGCGGCCGCGTGCATACCAGGTTCCCTCCCGAGCCGAACGGATATCTGCACATCGGGCACGCCAAGTCCATCTGCCTGAACTTTGGCATTGCCAAGGAAAACAACGGGAAGTGCAATCTGCGTTTTGACGACACCAACCCGCTGAAGGAAGAACGGGAATACGTGGAATCCATTATGGAAGACGTGAACTGGCTGGGCTTTCAGTGGGATGGCCCGGTTTATTACGCCTCGGACTATTTTGAGCAACTGTACCAGTTTGCCGAGCAACTGATTAAAGACGGCAAGGCCTACATTGATGAACTGAGCGCCGATGAAATTCGCGAATACAGGGGCACGCTTACCCAGCCCGGAAAGGACAGCCCCTACCGGAACCGCGCCCCCGAAGAAAGCCTCGACCTTTTCCGCCGCATGCGGACGGGCGAATTTGAAGAAGGCAGCATGGTGCTGCGCGCAAAAATAGACATGGCTTCACCCAATCTGGTTATGCGCGACCCCACTCTTTACCGCATCCGCAAGGCCCACCACCACCGCACAGGCAACACGTGGTGCATATATCCCATGTATGACTTCACCCACTGCATTTCCGACTCGCTGGAAAAAATCACCCACTCAATATGCACCCTTGAGTTTGAGAATAACCGGGAACTTTACGACTGGACTCTTGAAAATCTCAATCTTTACCGCTCCTACCAGTATGAATTCGCCCGGCTGAACCTGACCTATACCCTCTTGTCCAAACGAGTGCTGATTCAACTGGTGCAGGAAGGCTATGTAAGCGGGTGGGACGACCCGAGAATGCCCACCATTTGCGGCATACGCCGCCGCGGCTACACCCCCGAGGCAATTCGTGATTTTTGCGACCGCATCGGAGTTGCCAAAGCCGACAGCGTGGTGGACTGGAGCCTGCTTGAATTCTGCCAGCGCGAGCATCTGAACGAAGTGGCCCCGCGCGCCATGGGGGTTATAAATCCGCTGCGCCTGGTTATAGAAAATTACCCGGACGAGCAGACTGAAGAATTTGAAATGCCGTTGCACCCGGAAAACGACAGCCACGGCACGCGCAAGGTTCCATTTTCAAAAGTGCTTTACATAGAGCAGGAAGACTTCCGGGAAGATCCTCCGAAGAAATATTTCCGCCTTGCGCCCGGACAGGAAGTGCGCTTGCGCTATGCATATTATGTAACCTGCACAGACGTGATCAAAGACGATTCGGGAAAAATTGTTGAAGTGCGCTGCACATACGACCCCGCAACAAAGGGCGGCTGGTCCGAAGACGGACGAAAAGTCAAGGGCACGCTGCACTGGGTTTCGGCCAAACACGCGGTGCCTGCGGAAGTGCGGCTTTATGACCACCTGTTCGCCAAGGAAAACCCTTCCCAGGTGGCGGAAGGCCAGACCTTCCGTGACAATCTTTCGCCCGAATCCCTGGTCAAACGGCAGGCATATCTCGAACCCTGGCTGGGCACCCTGAAGCCTGGCGCCAAGGTTCAGTTTGAGCGTCTGGGCTACTTCTGCATGGACC
>CAZDJL010000155.1:0-3899 GCA_964505745.1 uncultured Desulfovibrionaceae bacterium
TGGGTGCTCAGTTTGTCCGTATGCCAAGTTTGCGCACAACGAATTTTTCAACTTCCACAACTGCGAACAGAAGAACTCCGAACAGAATGGGCCAGCCCCATGCCGCGGCCGGAATGGGGGCGGTTCCGAATATGCTGTTCATAAACGGCAGGTAGGTGATTGAAAGCTGGAGGGCCGCAAGCAGGCCTATAACCACAAACACCGCCTTGTTGGCGAAAAACTCCCTGTTGAACGCAAAATTGCTGATGCTCTTGTTGTTGAAAAGGTGGAAGGCCTGGCCGCAGACAATGGTTTGCATGGTTATGGTGCGCACCATGTCGAGCGGCATGCCCTGGTTGGTCATGTGAATGCTGAGCCACAGCGTCGCACCGGCAAGCAGAATGGAAACGAATGCTATGCGCCATATGAAATACGCGCCCAGCAGCGGGGTTTTGGGGTCCCTGGGCGGGCGGCGCATGGTTCCCGGCTCGAGAGGCTCGAAAGCAAGAGCGAGAGACACGGTGACGGAGGTGACCATGTTCACCCAAAGTATCTGCACCGAGGTAAGGGGCATCAGAATTCCAAACAGGATGGCCGCCACAATCAGAAGGGCCTGCGCTCCGTTTGTGGGCAAAATGAACAGGATGGTCTTCTTCAGGTTGTCGTATACCTTCCGGCCTTCTTCCACCGCCGCTACAATGGTTGAGAAATTATCGTCCGCCAGCACTATTTCCGAGGAATCCTTGGTGACCTCCGTGCCTTTTATGCCCATGGCAACGCCCACATCCGCCTTTTTCAGGGCTGGCGCGTCATTCACCCCGTCTCCGGTCATGGCGCAGATGGCGCCCCTGGCCTGCAGGGCCTTGACCAGCCTCAGCTTGTGCTCCGGGCTGGTGCGGGCGAAAATGTCATAGTCGTGCGCCGCCTGTTCAAAGGCGGCCTCGTCCAGATGTTCCAGTTCCTTGCCGGTAATGGCCTTTTCGCCGTCGCCAATGCCTAGCTCGTGCCCTATGGCCTTGGCTGTGTCGGCATGGTCGCCGGTGATCATTTTCACGGAGATTCCGGCTTCATGACACTCCCTGATGGAGGCCACAACCTCGGGCCGGGGCGGGTCGATTATTCCGGCAAGGCCCAGAAAAACGATGTCTTCATAAATGTCCTCATGGGTTATCCCGGTGGCGCCGCCCATATTCTCGTAAGCCGCTCCAATAATCCGCTGCCCTTTTCGGGCCAGCTTTTCCACTTCGGAATTCCAGAACTCTTTGTCTATGGGCTTGACCCCGTCCTTGGTCAGTTCAAAGTCGGCCATGGCGATCAGCGCGTCGGGCGCGCCTTTGATCATGTTCACATTCTCGTTGCCGCCCTTGATCAGGGTGGCCATATATTTGTATTTCGAGTCGAATGGTATGGTGTCCAGCCGGACCTGATCAGGTTTTTCAAATTCCGATTTTTTATAAAGGGTAATCAGGGCGCCTTCGGTGGGATCGCCGCGCACTTCCCATTGCCCCGCGGGCGATTTGGCTATGGAAGCGTCGTTGCACAGATACATGCAGGCAATCAGGCGGCGCGCGGGCTCTTCTTTGCTGAAATCGGCCTTTGCGCCGTTTTTGAGAATTTCTCCCTCAGGGGAATATCCGCTTCCGGTAACCTTGAAATAATCGTCTTTCGTAACCAGCGCGGTCACGGTCATTTCGTTTTTGGTGAGCGTTCCGGTTTTGTCCGAACAGATTACAGAAACCGAGCCCAGGGTTTCAACAGACGGCAGGGTGCGCACAATGGCCTTGCGCTTGGCCATGTTCTGCACGCCCACGGCCAGAATGATGGAAAGAATGGCGGGCAGCCCTTCGGGGATTGCTCCTACGGCCAGGCTGATTACGGCAAGAAGAAGCTCGCCCGGATCGTAGCTGCGGAAGAAATAGGCGAAAACATAAATAAGCGCGGACAAAACGACAATAACCGCGGATACGGTTTTGCCGAATTTTGAAGTCTGGCGCAACAGGGGGGTGGTAATAGGTTCCACGTGGGCGATCATTTCGCTGATTTTGCCTATTTCCGTGTGGGTTCCCGTGCCCACCACCAGCCCAAGGCCTGTTCCCGCGCTTACGGTCGTGGAGGAAAAAGCCATGTTCTCCCTGTCCGCCAGCACAGTGTCCCCGTCCATGGGTCCGGCTTCCTTCTCGGAGGGAACCGCCTCCCCGGTCAGGGTGGATTCCTCAATCGCCAGATTGTCGGCCCTGAGCAGGCGCAAATCTGCCGGAACCTTGTCGCCCGGGGCCAGCAGCACCATATCGCCGGGAACCAGATTCTCGGCTTCTATTTCCTGGCGCTTGCCATCGCGCAAAACTTCCGCTTTCAGGGAGAGCAGGTTTTTTATGTCTTCAAGGGCTTTTTCCGCCTTGTTTTCCTGCACAAAGCCTATGCAGGCGTTAATCACCGCCACCAGCAGGATGACCGCGGTGTCCACATAATGCCCCAGGAACAGGGTGACCAGCGCCGCCGCAAGCAGCACATAAATCAGAATGTCGTTGAAATGCTTTAAAAAGCGGATGAGCGCATTTTTTCCGGGGGGAACGGGC
Source organism: uncultured Desulfovibrionaceae bacterium (assembly GCA_964505745.1). GTDB lineage: Bacteria > Desulfobacterota > Desulfovibrionia > Desulfovibrionales > Desulfovibrionaceae > RGIG1962. The sequence goes on from CAZDJL010000155.1 coordinate 2,556, forward strand.
AGGGCGTTTGGCCCGTATTCCTTTAGTCTTTTTTGAGCCTCCTCCGATGAAAGCCCGCTCTCGGCATCGGTTTTCAGCGCCGCGACCGCCTCTTCGGCATTCATGGAATGCCACAGGAAATCATTGGGGTTTGTTCTTTCCATTGTTTCCGCCTTTTTTAATCTTTTAGTTATTTGTTGTTTTATAACAAAAAAATTTGCCCGGTAAAAGCGGAGAGATGAACGGAATTTTGAATATAGAGTAAAATTTGGGATTTCTGTGCTTTCTTCTGCCGGGCGGAAAGCTGGTATTATTGCCGGATTGCTTTATATATGTTATTCAATATTGAGGTTTTTCATGTGACAAAACCCCCCAAGGAGGTCTTATGGAACAAATTCAACCAACTGAACTGGGAAAGATTTTTAAAGCCCAGTGGGGCTGGGTAGCCCTGCGGGGAGTTCTGGCCATTCTGTTTGCGTTTATAGCGCTGTTCTACCCTGTTGCCACCGTGCTGACCCTGGCCGTGCTTTGGGGGATTTTCGCGATAATGGAAGGGGTTACCTTCCTGGTGTCGGGCTGGGGAATGCGTAAACAGGGAAGCAAGGCCTGGCCCTATTTCCTGTTTGGGGCAATAGGGGTGCTTGCCGGCATAGCGGCTTTTGCCTGGCCGGGCATGACTTCTATTGTGCTGATCTACCTGATTGGAATTTGGGCTATATTCGGAGGCATGAGTGAAATATTCATGGCCGTGGGCAGCCGCAAGGAAGTTGATCGCTGGTGGGTGCTGCTTTTAAGCGGAATCATCAGCGTGCTGTTCGGGATGTTTCTTCTGTACGCCCCGCTTGAGGGCATGCTGGCGCTTGTCTGGGTGCTGGCCGCATTCCTCATGGCCCTGGGGGTGATTTGCCTGGTGTTTGCCGTTCAGCTCAAAAGAGGCAAGCTGGGAGTTTTCCATTAGAAATCAATGCCTGAAACGACCGTTTGACGTTTGCTTGAAGCCTTTGCAGGTCTGTTCAGGGCAGATTCATTTTTAGACACTCCTGCCGGCGCAGGTGTTTAGCGGAAGCGGATTCTTCCCACACCTGCGGGGCGGCGGGGCCTGGGTGAGTTGCCAGGCCTGTTCTTCTGGCGGCGGAAGGCTGGTTTTGGGGCATAAAAAATGGAAAGCCTGAAACTTGGCCCCACTGTTTTTTGTGAGCAGTTCTCTTTTGTGAAAACCCCGCTTTTAAGCGGGGTTTTCATGTTTTGCGTTTGCCCGGCAGCCTGCAAAGCGCGCTTTTAACAGGATTATGGGAAATTGAGCGGGCTTGCCGCGACATGCCGGTGCTGACAGCTGCACAGTTGCGAAATGGAACCTGAAGCCCC
>CAZDJL010000156.1:0-3862 GCA_964505745.1 uncultured Desulfovibrionaceae bacterium
GGTTGTTAGCGGCCAGCCTGAAACCACTTACAAAATACCGGACAAATAAGGCCGACCCCCTGGCGGGAAGCGAAAAAGAGAAGCCGCCAGACTTGCAACTTCCAGCCTGCTGGATTAAACTTTGCGAATAATTTTAAAACCACACCAACTCCTTAAAAAGGTAGCCTATGCTAAAAAGTATGACCGGTTTCGGACGCGCCCTTCTGGAAGACTCCGGAATTTCCCAGGCCTGGGAAATCCGCAGCGTAAACAGCCGGAACCTCGATATAAAATGGAGGCTCCCGTACAGAGTGCGCAGCCTTGAGCCGATTTGGGAAAAACTTGTGCGCCAGCAATCTTTCCGGGGCAGGCTGGAGGTAAGCCTCGACCTGTCCATAAGCCGGGCTGACGTGCCGCCGGTGCGCCTCAACCGCACACTGGCGGAAGAAATGCTGGCGGAGATTTCCGAATTCGCAGAAAGCATTAATGAGGATTTCAGCCCCGACCTGAACCGCCTGATTTCCATTTCATCCATATGGGAAGACCAGACCCTTGAACCCGGCGACGAGATTGCCGAGTTGCTTGAACAGGGGCTGCTTTCTGCCCTGGACGACTGGAACGACTCGCGCATCCGCGAGGCAAAGGCGCTGGAAATGGACATCACCTCGCGCATTTTGCGGATGCAGGAAAGAGTGAACAACATTGAGGCGCGCGCGCCGGAAATCAAGCAAGACCGCTTTGACCAGCTGCGCGAGCGCATAGACCAGATTCTGGAAAACCACAAAATGGAACTGGAAGAAGGACGTTTTTTACAGGAAATAGCCATACTCGCCGACAAGCTTGATGTGAGCGAAGAGTTGACCCGCCTCAATTCCCACCTGGAGCTTTTGCGCGACTTGCTGGAGGAAGGAGCCGATGCGGGACGCCGCCTTGACTTCACAATTCAGGAATGTTTCCGGGAAATAACCACCTGCGGAAATAAAATCCAGGACGCCCAGATTCAGCATCTGGTTGTCGATTTCAAGAATGAACTGGAAAAATGCCGTGAGCAGGTTCAAAACCTGGAGTAAAGCATGCCCAAACTGCTTAGCGTAGGCCTTGGAAATTTTGTGGTTCCCGGCAGAATTGTGGGCATAGTAAACCCCGCGTCTTCTCCAATGCGCCGGCTGCGCGAAGACGCCAGGCAGGCGGGGAAGCTGGTGGACGCCACCCAGGGGCGCAAAACCCGCTCCATAATCATTACCGACTCCAACCATATAATCCTTTCATCAATTCTTGCGGAAACTTTGCTGCAAAGACTTGAACAGGAGGGCGGCCTGTGAGAAATCAAAAAGGGAGGGTGCTTGTCATCTGCGCGCCTTCCGGAACCGGCAAAACCACGCTTGCAAAGCGCCTTATGGATGAATTTCCCAAGCTCAACTATTCGGTTTCCTGCACCACAAGAGAACCCAGGCCCGGCGAAGTTCACGGAGAGGATTATTTCTTTCTGGACAAAGAAGAATTTAACAGGCGCATCCTGAACAATGAATTCATCGAATGGGCGGAAGTGCACGGCAACAACTACGGAACCTTGCGAAACACCCTGGAAAACACCCTGAATAAAGGCGAAGACCTGCTTTTTGACATTGATGTGCAGGGAGCGGCCCAGATGCGCCTGAACCTCCCGGGCAAATGCACATTCGTATTCATCGTTCCTCCGTCCATAGAAGCTTTGGAACAACGCCTGCTTGCACGGGGAAGCGAGAGCGAAGAAACGATAAAGCGCCGCATGGCCAATGCCAGGGGAGAAATAGCAAATGCCCACTGGTTTGACTATATTATAGTAAACGAACAACTGGAAGAGGCTTACTCCCATCTGCGTGCGGCGTATCTCGCCTCCGGGTTTTCGCCGTCCCACCGGACCGCGCTGATAAACTCTCTTCTGGTCAAATACGAGCACAGGATTTAGAATGGCTGAAATAGTAATTGCCCTGGATTTTCCAACCAAAAACGAGGCCCTGGCCCTGGCAGAAAAACTGAAAGGCAACGGCTTGTGGATGAAGGTGGGAATGGAGCTGTTCACCCTTGGCGGGCCAGACATCGTTAAAGCCCTGCAAGACATGGATTACAAGGTGTTTCTGGACCTGAAATTCCACGACATTCCCAATACCGTGCGCGGGGGGGTGGAAAGCGCGGCAAGCCTTGGAGCCGGGCTGACCACCATTCATATTTGCGGCGGCGAGGCCATGTGCAGGGCGGCGGCGGAAGCGCAAAATGCGCACGGTTCGAAAACAACGGTGCTGGGTGTAACCGTGCTGACCTCGCTTGGCCCTAGCGAACTTAAGGAAGAACTTTCGGCGTATAACGCGCCGGTATCTGGCGGCTTCATTCCCTCTCCGGGCGAGGTTGCCATGAACCGGGCCATTTCGGCCAAGCAATGGGGGCTCAGGGGCATTGTATGCTCGCCGCATGAAGTCGCCCAAATCAAAAAAGCCTGCGGCAAAGATTTCATCTGCCTCACACCCGGAATCCGGCTGCCGGGCGGAGCCGCCCAGGATCAAAAAAGAATCATGACCCCGGGGGAAGCCGTAAGGCTTGGTTCCGACTATCTGGTCATAGGCCGCGCCATTACAGGCGCCCCCGACCCGGAAAAAGCCTGCGCGGCAGTTTTTGCAGATATGGAAAAACCGCCCTGTCAACAGGTGTAATTTTTTTTCATTTGTGGTATAGGTTTAGGCAGTTCTCCTGAGGTCTTTTTAGTTATGGATGAAAAAAATTTAAACAGCACTCCGGCTGCCGAGCATGAAAATGCGGAGCGGGAAAAAATCAAAGGTGTTTTTTCATCACAGGAAGTGAAAAAAGTAGGCACCGGCACAACTACCCGCAAAACCATCCAAAAGTCTTTCTGGTACGCCGAAGAAAAGGAAGACGGCTCAATCACCATGCAGCCGCTCAACCTCAACTACGTCCCCTCCGGCCCAAAGCACAACGTAACCCTCGACAATTTCCTCAGTACATTTTCTCCTGAAATGGAGTTTTATATCGAAACGGTCTTTCCGCGCATGCGTGAATTGAACAAAACCGTTTTGAGAGCCGAACGCCACAGGAAAAACGGCGAACATTTCAGCGCCGAATATGAGTTTGGCAACGCACTTAAAGTTGACGAAGAAAATGTGCGGGCCAATTTCGGGCTTGGCCTTACTTATCTGGACAGGGGGCAAACTGACAAGGCAAATGACCTTTTTCAGCGCATCGTGAAACTTGACGCCGCTTTTGAGCAGGAACACAAGCACCTGTTCAACGAATTCGGAATTAATCTGCGCAAGAACAAAATGCACGACCAGTCAATTGAATATTACGGCAAGGCCATAGATCTTTCCAATACCGATGAAAACCTGTTCTGCAATCTGGCCAGGGCCTGTTTTGACGCGGGCAAATATACAGAGGCTGTTGAAAATCTGCTTAAATCACTGGAAATCAACCCCACACACGAAGTTTCCGTTAAATTCCTGAACTGGATGCAGGACAAAGAATTTATCCCATCCACCCAGTTGGCGGCTGTCCAGGCGGCGCTTGGCAGGGGCTCGGCCCCAAATTCGGGCGCTGCGCCTGATCCGGCAGAAGCTAAGAACTAGTGGTGGTTCTAGAAGCCCCAGCAGGATAGTGAGCACACTATAGGAGGCCCGGCTGGGGCTTTAAACTAGAGAACTGCCGCGCATTTTGCGCGGCAGTTTACTCAATAAACTCCACAGAGTTTTTCCTTTTAAATATGAATATCCTTAAAAAAAACTGGTTGCCCCGTGAAAACGAGAATCCTGCGCCAAGCCTGGATGCATGGGCCGGTAAACTTGGCATATCTGCCTGGCTGGCCAGAATTATCTGGCGGCGGGGGTTTCAGAACGTT
>CAZDJL010000157.1:0-3842 GCA_964505745.1 uncultured Desulfovibrionaceae bacterium
AGAGCTCGACAACACCGCTGTGCCGCTTCCGTTTAGTCTTTTTGCAACGCTGAACATGGCAAAATACAATGAGACTGAGGGGTTTATTCACAAAATGACAGATATGGCGGCTCCTGATACACGAATCAGGAAAGGGCGCGAGTTTTTTTGCGAATAAAAGCCGTTCTTGCCAGGGTGAGGCACACTTCAGGCACAACGGGGAAACTCTAAGCGCAATCAGAGAAAAATTAGGGCGGCGAAGGGAAACTTCACCGCCTTTTTTTGTACTGACAATTTATGGATACTGAAATGAACGACAGCCCAAACCGCTTTATTGGCGGGGAAACTCCCGGTTCCATCCGGTAAGCTACTGGTAACCCGCTTCATGGCGAATTGTCTTCCGCCCGCCGCTTCCCTTGCCTCCAGCGGGGTCGAACTCCGCAAAAAGCATAAAATATCCGAAGCTGATATAAAAACTGCGGTCGTCAAGGCGGGTGGGGCTGTCTACATCAAACCGGAACTCAAGCGCCTCGCCCACCGGAAGCCCTGCAGGGTAATCGAGTTTATGCTGCTCAAGAATACGCCCGCCCTGATCGGTAAGATAAAGCACAACAGAAGCCTGCTCATAATACTTCACCCAGTCGGGCAAAACTCCCGGCCGGACAGTGGCAATTCCCCTGCAAACGGCCTGGCCATCCACCACTTCCCCAACATAGCTGAAATCAAACACATTTGTTTGCTGTGACAGGGCTCTGTCCACCTGCCAGGGGTTGCCCGTGCTGTGAGTGGCGGAATATTGCTGGCACCCCAGCACGCCCACACTGAAAAATGCGGAAAAAACAAAGGCCAGGGCAGGCCTGAAAAAAGAGAGAAACCATGTATTGAGCGGATTTTGCCCAAGAATCGTTTCTCTCTGAACAGATGCTGTCTTAATCATGTGATTTTTATACTAGTTTTTCAACCACTCCACAATAGCTTGAGCGCATTCTTCCGGGTTGAGCTCGTCCGCATGCAGGATATAATCCGCATATGCGTTATACAGGGCATAGCGTTCGGCAATCAGATCTTCAATGGTCTGGCCGGGGGCTATAGCCAGCCCGCGGTTGGGGTTGCGGGAAATACGCTCGAGGATTATGGGAGTGCTCACTTCCATGAACACGACCGGGCCGAGGGTTGCCAAATGGTCCATAGCTGCCTTGCGGTACACAACGCTTCCGCCGGTAGACAGAATAGTGCGCTCGGTTTTTACCTTGCAAAGCACGGAGCATTCCACATCCAGAAATTCTTCCTTGCTCATCATGTCGGTTACGGCCTGCAAATTAGTTCCGTAAACCGCTTCAATCAGGTGGTCTGTGTCCACCTGCACCCAGCCCATCAGCTTGGCCAAGGCCCGGCCCACAGTGGTTTTTCCGGCTCCGGCCATTCCAATAAGGGTAACGCAGCCATCTTCGCGAACCCGGCTATAACCTGAAACAAAATTGCTGCAAGGGGAAACTGAAGAGGAAGCGGCATTTGAAGAAGCATTGTTCATAATCACAACCTGTAAATGTTGAACAGGCAGGCTTGAATAATCGAGCCTGCCTGTTTTCTGCAATATCGAACCAGATTAACGCTTTGAGTACTGGAAGCGGGCGCGAGCCGAACGCTGACCGTACTTTTTACGTTCTTTGGCGCGGGAGTCACGGGTAAGGAACCCGGCCTTTTTAAGCATGCCGCGCAAATTTTCATCAACAGTTAAAAGCGCGCGGGAAATGCCGTGCCGAACCGCTTCGGCCTGACCGGAAACACCGCCCCCGGCTACAACCACCTTAACGTCGAAACGCTCGCCCATTTTGGTGAGCTGCAAGGGCTGACGAATAATCATCTGCAGAGTCTTGCGCGGAAAATATTCTTCAAACGGACGGTTGTTCACAATAATCTGCCCGGAACCGGGGTAAAGCCTGGTTCTGGCGGTTGCGCTCTTACGTCTGCCTGTGCCGTAATTGAATTCTGTGCTCATTATTATTCTCCAGAAGCCCGTTAGCAGTCAAAATTAAGGGGCTGAGGATTTTGAGCGGTATGGGGATGCTCCCCGCCGCTGTATATCTTAAGTTTTTTAAGCATGGCGCGGCCCAAACGATTTTTGGGAAGCATGCCCTTAACGGCCTTCTCAAGCACCTGATCGGGCTTGTTGTCCAAAAGTTCGCGCAGGGTGTTGCTGTAAATCCCGCCGGGGTATCCGGTGTGGCGCCAATATTTCTTATTGTCGAGCTTATTCCCGGTTACGCGCACTTTTTCGCAGTTGACCACAACTATAAAGTCGCCATTATCCATGTGCGGCGCAAATTCGGGCTTGTGCTTGCCGCGCAGGCGGTGCGCTATCTGACTAGCCAGACGGCCCAGAGTCTTATTGCTGGCGTCAACGACAAACCAGTCTCTCTGAATGTCTTTGGGCGTTGGTGTAAAAGTTTTCATGCCTATTGCTCCTTAACAAGCTGGAAAGAGATTGCTTGTAAGCTGTTTGCAATCAATTGTCAAGTGTAAAGGCTTCCAAATTAAAATTGTAGTGCCAATTCCAATTTGAAGCTATTTCAAAGTTGCTGACCAGGCCAATCGAGCAGTAACGGGGAATGCTGCCAGCACACAGGCCGTTTGCGGAAAAAGCTTGAGCTTTGCCCCCGCAGGGCTTATGGTAATTTTGGCAATGCTCTGAATCGGGCCAGAGACATATACACTCAACCGTATAAAACTGCAACTAAATTCGAAAAAAATGAAAGGCATACGGAAAAATTTTTTACAATTCATCTTTTCAGGCGCCTATATGAAGCGCTGGAACGACAAGCTCCGCCCCATGGATATGTACGAAGTGGACAAACAGGCCCATAAAATGATTGTTGCCTGGCTTCTTCTGGTTATCAACTCGCGGGAAAAACCGGAGGAAGACCGGCTTGAACTGGCCCGCCAGGTGGTGGAAGGCGGCATTTTCGACTATTTTTACCGTCTGGTCATCACCGACATCAAACCCCCTGTATTCTACAAAATAAAAGAAGACAAAGAGCATTACCGCGCCCTTTCCAACTGGGTGCTGAGCGAGCTTGACCCGATGCTTTCATCTCTGCCTGACGGGGTGAAAGAACGGTTTGAAGCATGGCTGGACAAAAAAATTGAGGAGAGATCTGACGATCTGTCCGGGCGCATCCTTGACGCCGCCCATACTTACGCCTCTTCGTGGGAGTTCGGCATTATCAAGGCATTCAACAGTTTTGATGAAGAAATTCCCCTAATAGATGCGTCTTTCAGCGAAAAGCAGGCCGTTTTCGCCGACTTGCCGGGCGCGAAAGAGCTGCAGGCAAAAGAACCACAGGCAGAGCACCCCCATGCGGCCCTGGGCAAATTTGCCGCGCTTTGCGGCCAGTTGCGCTTTCAGGCCCGCTGGTCGCAAACCCCGCGCGTTCCGGAAACATCGGTAATGGGGCACATGTTCATGGTGGCCTGTTACGCCTATTTTTACAGCCTTTCCATTGGAGCCTGCCGCGCCAGGGCGCTGAACAATTTCTTCGCGGGGCTGTTTCACGACCTGCCGGAGCTGCTTACCCGCGACATCATCTCGCCAGTGAAAAAATCGTTCAAGCAACTGGACCAACTGCTGCAGGAATATGAAAGGCAGCAGATGGAAAGCCGTGTTTTCGCCCCGCTCAGGGAAGACGACCACAAAGACATTGTGGAAAGGCTGGCCTATTACCTTGGCCTTGAAACCGGATCGGAATTCCATTCCTCCATAATAGAAGAAGGAAAAATCAGGCGAGTAGGGTTTGAGGAATTGCATGAAGACTGCAACCAAGACGGCCTGGACCCCAAGGACGGCGAACTGCTGAAAATGTGCG
>CAZDJL010000158.1:0-3832 GCA_964505745.1 uncultured Desulfovibrionaceae bacterium
AAAGCACCCGCCAAAACATTGCCATACACTCCGGCAGCATGCCCTGATTTTGCAAAACACTATTCCACAATGCGTAAAACCGCCATCAAAGGCTTAACCCTGCAAAAAACGGCAAGCACGCAGGGCAATGCCTGTAACTTTATTAAGGAGTTCAAAAAATGTCCAGATACCCGGCCAACATTTGGAAACACAGTCCGGGCAAAGCGAAAACAGCATCAAAAAGGCCGGGCTTAAAACCAGATTAATTTTGGTACGCCCATTTCGCCGTTAAACGGCGAAAATGACCTGCCTTCGGCGCATCCTGCGCCTGGCCCTGCGGACAAGGCCGCTTCGCTTCTTTGAGCAAGTCCGTTGTCCTGAGTAATTGCCCGCCTGCACATGCGGGGCAAGCAGACACTTTGAAGGAAGCTTCTTCAGGCGCTCTCCAAGCTGTTTCACCTTGACATACGCCAGGCACTGGTTTACTGATACAGCTTCGCGCCCGTAGCTCAGTTGGATAGAGTGTTGGCCTCCGACGCCAAAGGCCGCAGGTTCGACTCCTGCCGGGCGCGCCACTTTCAAAACCTTCCTTCCGGAGGTTTTTTTGGCGCCCGAAATCTGCATTGCACCATACAAAAAAACCGCCCACAGCCCAGAGACAAGCCAGCCTTCGCCGTTGCCGCAAGCCCGTGCGGCGAACAGCGCGCATCGTTTACGGATTCAGGGAATAACGCCCGGCCATAGCCTTGTACAAGGCGTTTTCATACTCTATCCGGGAGTATTTGGCGTTCAGGAGGTCGAGCCGGGACTGATTTTCGGTGTTAAGAGCCCCCAGCCAGTCTGAAAGCCCCGCCGCCCCGCCTTCATACCGGGCCTGATAATAGGAGCTGATCTTCACGTCCTCTTCATGCTTGGCGGCGGCAATCTCAAGCTTGTCCCCAGCCCGCAGGTAGCCATAATAGAACTTGTCCACCTCGTTCAGGGCCGCAGTTATGCTCTGCTCAAATTCAACAACCCGGCTTTCAAAGTCGGCCTCGGAAATTTTAACCTGCCAGTAAACCCGGTTCCAGTCCAGAAAGGGCAGGCTGATGCCGATTATTCCCGCGGCAATGGGCACATCGAAGGCCGAACGCACCTGGGTTGACGAACTGCTGAGCCCCGCCCCCAAAGTTATTTCGGGCAGCCAGCTCTTGTTTGCCGCCTGCACGTCCCTGAACGCGCTGCGCACCCGTTTTTCAGCGGCCATAAGGTCGGGCCGGTTTGCAAGCACGGCCAGCGGCACGTCCAAATTCACACCGGGAGAGGTTACCCCCAGCAGGTCGGGGTAATCAAGGTTCATGGGCGCGGCGGGAACCGTTTGGCCGGGGTGCAGGTTCAAAAGGTTGCGCAGTGTTTCCTCGTATTCCCTGGCCTGGGTTTCAAAGCCTATAAGCTTGCCTTGGGAATCCAGCACCGCCTGCCTGGCCTGGGCATGCTCCAGAGCGTCCGATTTGCCCAGAGAATACCGGACCCTGGCAACTTCCTCTATGCGCCTGTAATTTTCAAGCGAATCGCGGGTATAGCGGATGGCCTCATCAAGGTAGGCAAGATAAAAATACGCGTCCACAACGTTGTTGACCAGAGCAAGGCGGGCAGCCAGCAAATCTTCAATCGTGGCCGAATATTCCCATTCCTTGGCGCTGGCGGCATCGGCCAGCTTGCGCCAGATATCAAGCTCGTAGCTTATTGCAAGCTCTCCCCCGGCAGAGCGGGTGGAGGAGCCGCCATGTTTTATGTCTTTCCTCGCGGATGCGTTCAAGTCTCCCGAAAAACCCGGCAGCAGATCCGCGCCGATCAGGTTGGCCTGATACAGGGCCCGGTTCACATTTATCGCGCTTTTTGCAAGATCCAGGTTATGGGTCAGAGCGCTTTCAACCAGTCCGTTCAACTGGGGATCGTTATAAATGCGCCACCAGGCCAAATCCGCCGTGTAGGCGGCGGCCGTTTGCGAAGTATACTCCAGCTGCCTGTCGAGCGTTGGAGGCATTTCCGCCTTGGAGCATGCGCCCAAACCGGCAGAAATCAGAAAGAACAATACTAGCCGGCGCATGTTCAATCCCTCGCCAAAGCTTCAATGGGGTTGAGGCGTGACGCGTTCAGGGCGGGCATGTAGCCGAAAATGACCCCGATGCAGGTAGAGCAGAAAATAGCCAGAAGAATGGAAGCGAATGAATAGGACATGGAAAAACTGTTCACAAAATTGTTGAAAACAACCCCGATCAGGAAGGAAAACAGAATTCCGGCAATTCCTCCAAAAACACAGATCAGCACGGCTTCAACCAGAAACTGGACCAGAATATTATACTGCCGCGCCCCTATGGACATGCGGATGCCTATTTCGCGGGTTCGCTCGGTTACCGACACCAGCATGATGTTCATTACCCCGATGCCCCCCACCACAAGCGAAATAAGAGCTATGCAGGAAATGAGCAGGGTCATGGTTCCGGTGGTGCTTTCCACCGTTTTCTGGATGCTGTCCGTGTTCTGGGTAAAAAAATCCTGGGTCCCATGCTTGGCCGCAAGCAGGGCGATTACGTTTTTTTCAGCCACCTGAGAGTTTACCCCGTCGCGAACCTTTACGGTAATGGAGCTGATATGCCGCTCGCCGGTTATCTTGTTCATTACCGTAGTGTAAGGAGCCCAAAGCTCAAGCCTGTCCGCGGGCCCGAAAACAATGGTTTGCGGCGCGGCCAGCCCGATTATTTCCAGGGGCTGGCGGTTGAAGATAATAATTTTGCCGATGGGATTCTCCCCGCCGGGAAAAAGGCTTTTATAGGTATTCTGGTCAATCACCACCACAGAAGCGTTTTTGCGCACATCCTCGCTGCTGAATAAACGCCCCCTCTCAATCCCGATGCCGCGCACGTCAAAATACTGCTCCCCCACTCCGTTGAGTGTGGCGGTAAGCGAAATGTTGCGATAGGTTAGAATGCTGGCGGAAGAGGAGTTCGGAGTGGAGCTTGCCAGATAACTCTGGCCCCCCAAAACATCCGAATCGCTTATCGTGAGGGTTTTGATCTTGCCGGAGCGCATGTCGCCCCAGTTCGCTCCCGGATAGATGTTGATGGTGTTCGTTCCCATGGACTGAATGTCGGAAAGGATTTTCTCCTGCGACCCTTTTCCCAGGGCCACCACCGACACCACCGAGGCGATTCCGATGATGATGCCGAGCATGGTGAGAAGAGAGCGCATCTTGTGCGCCCCAATGGCCTGCACCGACATTTTAACCGACTCCCAAAACTGGTCGCGGTAAAAACGCAAGGAGGCGACCTCGGGCTTGTCTGGCCTCAAATCCACCGCCCGGCCTTCCTCCGCGCGCGTCCGGGTGTCGCTTTTTATTTTCCCGTCATGAATCTCTATCTGCCGGTTGGCAAAGCTTGCCACATGATGGTCGTGCGTTACCAGGATAATTGTGTGGCCCCGTTTGTGCAAATCGCGCAATATGGCCATCACCAGTTCCCCGTTGCCGGAGTCCAGCGCGCCGGTCGGTTCATCCGCAAGAATTACTTCCCCCCCATTCATCAGGGCGCGCCCTATGCTCACGCGCTGCTGCTCGCCGCCGGAAAGCTGGTTGGGCAGGCTTTTAAGCTTGTCCGGCATTTCAAGCTGGGCGAGAATTCCAGCCGCCCTTTCATAACGCTCCTGATAGGGAATGCCGGCATAAGCCGCCGGAAGGGCCACATTGTCCACGGCATTAAGCGTGGAAAGCAGGTTGTAACGCTGGAAAACAAATCCAAAAGTGTCGCAGCGCAATTCCGCCAGGAGATCGGAAGAGCGTCGTGTAGGGAAAGAGTGTGTCAGTACGTGGAGGTCT
>CAZDJL010000159.1:0-3829 GCA_964505745.1 uncultured Desulfovibrionaceae bacterium
GCGGAATTATCGCTGTTTCCATGCGCGACGATGACGAGCTGATCGCGGTGCGTGAGGTTAACGAAAGCAGTTCCGTGATCCTGACCACAGCCCAGGGCATGGCCATTCATTTCTCCTGCCGGGACGTACGGCCCATGGGCCGTTCGGCGGCCGGGGTGAAGGGCATAGCCCTCAGGCCGGAAGATATGGTTGTGGCCTGCGTGACGACTTTGGAAACTGAAAATCCGGAAATAATGACCGTGTCCAAGCTGGGGTTCGGCAAACGCAGCAAGCTTGAGCTTTACCGCGTGCAGAGCCGCGGCGGCAGGGGCATCATCAACTTCAAGGTAACTCCTAAAACCGGGCCTGTGGTAGGGGCGCTTCCGGTTTGCGATGATGACGGGCTTGTGCTGCTTACTTCCGACAATAAAATTATCCGTATCGGCATTGACGAGGTGCGCACCGTAGGCCGGGCAACACAGGGCGTGCGTCTGGTGCGCCTTGACGATAAAGGCTATGTGGTTGGATTCGACTCGATAAACGAACGGGATGAAATAATAATATAGGCTGATTCCGGGTGCCGCCGTTGCTGGCGAAATTAACCGGCCACGGCGGCATGTTCATTTTTAAATATACCGCGCCCCAATGCGCCCGGCGCCTCTGGGAGGCGGGAAATCTTTTCCGCGTTCACCCCGGACAAGGCGTTTTAAAGTAAAACACCCCAAATTGCCATTATGAAGCTCAAACTTGTTCCCCTTTTCGTTCTGTTGTCTCTTCTTTTCGCTTGCAGCAAGGAAAAACCTGAAAGCGGCTATATTGACGAGGCGCGGGCGGCCTTCAACAATAAGGAATATCTGGAGGCTGAAAAGTTCTATGAGCGTTATTTGCGCGAGGTTCCGGAGGGCGCGGAACGTTGGGAAGCCTGGGAGCGGGTGGCTTATGTGGCCTTGAATATACGCTGTGACGAAGCCCTGGCCGCCGATATTTTTGAGGCCATGGCCCTTGAATATGCCGACCGGCCTGAGCTTTATCAGGATGTGCTGATCAGGCTTACCGAAATTTACGAGTCAAATTTCCGCTGGCAGCGGGCTCTTAACGCATGGCAGCGGCTTCTTTCCACCCCCGGGCTTGAGCCGGGCCGCAAAGCCAGGGCGCATCTGCATCTGGCCCAGATTTATCAGCGTAAAATGGAATATGCCAACGCCATGCAGAATCTTGAGGCCTGCCTGGCAATGGAGCTTTCACCCAACATGAAGGCGGAAGTGCTTTATAATCTGTCCATGATTTACGCCGATCAGGGCGAAAAGAAGCTGGCCGAGGAAAAGCTGATTGAGCTGACCACCATGTCCACCACCATGAATAATATTCAGGTGCAGGGCCTGTTCATGCTGGGCGACCTTATGGAAGAGCAGGGGAAATATAAAGAGGCCCTGGAGCTGTTCAAATCCCTTGAACAAACCTACCCCAACCCCCAGGCTGTGGAAGTAAGAATAAAAAATCTGGAAAACCGGAAATAGCCCTGCCGTTTCCGAATCATCCTTTTTCTACAGGCAGTTTTTTCTCCCGCCATTCAATTATGCCGTCCTTGAGCATATAAATATTCTCAAATCCCTGTTTTTCCATTTCCTTAACTGCGTCCAGGCTGCGCGACCCGCTCCGGCAGTAAACAAGGTAAACGGCTTTTTTGTCCAGCTTGCCAATCCTGTCTGCAAAATCGGGCAGGCTTATTGGAAGTAAAACTGCGCCTGGCAAGCGGTCGGCCTCATATTCATATTTTTCGCGCACATCCAGAATGACGAATCCGGGTGAATGCTTATGTTTGTTTATCAGCTCAAATGCCTGGGTTGCGTTTATATTCATATGTAAGGCCTCTGGAGAGCTGCTGGCATTCTGGCCGGTGGCGGGTTCTGTGGAATTATTTGCTGAAATCAGGATATTTGGGCAGCCCAGGAAGATGACAAGGCAGCAGGCGAGAGCGCGCAGGGATTTTATGGAAAAATTTGAAAGGCTATCTATATTCGCCATAAATTCTCATCCCGGCTTGAACGTTTTTAAGTACTGTGGCGCCGGCGCTGATTATTGCTCCTGCGCCCACATTCACCCCATGCCCCACAACGGCGTTGCTGCCCAGAAAAACGCCTTCGCCGATTTTAGCGCCCCCGTTAACGATTGCCCCGGTGGAAATGTGACAGAACGGGCCTATTTCAGATTCGTGCTCGACTAGCGCTTTGCTGTTTATGATGCAGGCTTTTTCTATTCTGGCTTCGGAATTAATCAGGGCATGATGCATTATAATGCTGCCAGGGCCAATTTTGGCCGAGGGGGAAACATATGCCAGGGGCGAGACCGGGCTTGGAAATTCAGCGCCCATGTCTTCCGCTTTTTTGAACATGATTATGCGGGGTTCCGGAGTTTTTATCTGTCCGATGCAAATCAGCACGTTTTTGTGCAAGGCTATCAGGTCCGCCAGGTTAAAATCGGTATGCTCCACAGCATAGCCAAGCACTTTTTCCCCGAGCCTCGCGGGCATGTCCACAATCGCTTTTATTGCATATGCTCCGCCAGCTTCAAGCACATCAATGCAGGCCTTGCAATGGCCGCCTCCGCCAATCAGTATGATGTGTTCCTTGTTGCCTGCTTGCATGGGGTCAGATCAACCGTTCAAAAATGTGATGATACATTGAGCGCATATCCAGGGCCAGTTGAAGGGAAATGCGGCGTAAATCCTCCTGGCGGGTGCGCCCGAGGTGCTGGCAAATAAGAATGGCCACATTTATGAAGTTGGTATCCCCTTCAACCTCAAGGGTTTTGGTGTATTCCTGGCAAAGCGAGCGGAATTCTTCAGCCTTGCGCTTTCTGGATTTGCTTTTGATTGCCTCCGGATCCAGGAATTTTTCAAAAATTTCCGTGGATTGGCCCGGAAAAGAGCGGTTCAGCGCAAGCTTCCAGAGCCCCACATACATGGCCTTAAGCTCGTTCAGCGCGGCTTTTTTGCGTGAAAACTGAAATCTTCCTATGTTCAGCGTGTCCAGCTGGGTTTCAAAATCCACATTGCCCAGCATGCTGCTGAAACGTTCCAGCACTTCCTGAATCAGATTTTCGGAGTGGCCGGATTCATCTGCCTGGGCGGCCGGGTTAATCTCTTCTTGACTCATTGAGCGGTCCTTGGATGACTATTCATCAGATGCCAGGTAATCGGAAATGGTGCGGTCGTAATCCGAAATTTCGTCAAAAGTTATGGCGGCCAGATGGCGGCGCATGGCCAGCGGTGCGCACATTTCATTTTGCAGCAGGGCTTCCTTTACCGGGCGGTAGTGCTCCGGACCGGGAATTACCAGCATGGAGTGGTAGTTTTTTGCGGCGGCGCGCAGCATGCATGGCCCGCCAATGTCAATTTGTTCCACAGCCTGCTTCAGCTTGAGCCCTTCCTGGGCAGCCCGGGCAAAATTGTAGAGATTCACGCACAAGCAGTCAAACGGCAGTATGTTCAGCCCGGCAAGGGTGGCCAGATGTTCGGGGTTGTCCTTGTCGGCCAGAATTCCGGCGTGAATGTGGGGGTGAAGGGTTTTTACCCGCCCGCCCAAAATTTCGGGAAACCCGGTGACGTCGCTGACTTTTTTAACCGGCAGCCCGGCTTCGCGCAGCAGTTTTTCGGTGCCTCCGGTGGAAACGATTTCCACGCCGTTATCAACCAGAAACTGTACGAATTCAACCACTCCGGTTTTATTGGTAACGCTGACCAAGGCGCGTTTGATAGGTAGCTCTTCCATAAAAATAGTCCTAAAATAAATTGATTTTTAGAGCATTTTAACTTTGAAAAGGTTGAAATGCTCTGACAGTGCAAAGCACT
>CAZDJL010000160.1:0-3827 GCA_964505745.1 uncultured Desulfovibrionaceae bacterium
GCGGTTCCTCTATCCTTCTGAATTGGCCGCCTGCGCCTGCAGGGTTGATAGCTTTTCGCGCCGTCAGAACGTGTGTGCTTTTTTAAAGCTGAAATCTCTAGTTCTGGCTACCTTCTTTTTACGGCAGAGCGGTTTTTTCCTCGCCAGCCCCGGGCCCTCCGGCTTTTTCCTGCCCTTCACCGGGCGCTTCCCCTGGTTTTCCGGAAGGCTCAGCCGCAGTGGCGTTTGCCTGGCTGCTATTTGTCTGTGCGCCGTCTGGGCTGCCCCATGCTTCGCTAGAGTTGTCCCATGTAAAGATCTCGGAACCCCCGGAAGATTCGGCTGCTTTATCCCGGCCTTCTTCTTTCTTTTCCACGGAAAGCGCGGCAGCGTCAAGCCCCGTCTGATTAAGGGGGTGCGCTCCCTTGGGCTGGACTACAATTGCTTTTGTTCCCCAGCCGGGAAGGCTTATGGAAATGCTTTTTTCCGCTGCGCCCATATTTTTTCCGTTAAACGGGTCTACAAGTCTGCTTCCGGAAAGGCTTCCCGCACAAGGAATTTCAGAAAGCTGAACAGTCTCGTTTGCCGTATTTTTGCCGAAGTTGGTAGCGGAAATCAGGACCCCCTTGTTTTGGGGAAGTTCGGTAAATATTATGACCACGCCGGGCCCCTGGGTTTTCGCGCGCCCAAGGTATTTTCCTGCCCCAACGTCCGTGCGGTCGCGCAGGGCGGCCAGTTTTCCAATATGATTGAGGAAAGAATTTTCAAGGTTTGCCTGAATGTCCAGGCCGGGGTAGAGGGTGGGGGTGGAAACAATTCCTTTGCTTGAAATGAGGATGCGTTTGCGCTCGCCAAGCAGGCTTACTCCCCCTTGGGTCTGGCTGGAGTCGGTTGCCTGGGAATACACTTCACGGGGTATCCATCCGGCCGGCAGGGCTCCCATGGCGTCATGTGCGGAAATCATGAACAGCCCCGGCTGGGCAGCCAGGAAAAAGGCGAGGGCTTCATGCCCTTTTTGAATTTTCTGTTTTGAATTTTCGTCAATGTCCCTGTCTGCGCTGAAGCCTAGGGAAATGGCGGAGAGGGCCGCCCCCGATGCTTGCAGGGTGCCGTCTTTCAGCAGGTTTGAAACTCCGGGGTAATTTATCAGGTCATTGAATGCGGTTCTCGCTTCGGGCAGCCCGTTTTTATAAAACAGGCCGTCGGTTCCCGGCATGAGATGGACCAGGCGGCTGAAATCAAGGCCTTGTTCCCGCCCCAGATCAAGCCCGCTGCGAAGCAGGGAGGCGTTTCCGCTTATCAGGGCGTGGCCCGCGCCGGTGGTCAGAACGGAGTCGTTCACAAAGTCAACCCGTTGTTCCATGAATGCTTTCAGCATTGGCAGGGGCATCCGGTCCTTGTTCCACGACCATCCGCCATAGCGGCGGACTTCCTGGCCCACGTCGGAGGCCGCTGAAAGCCCCGGTTCAAAAGCCGCTTGCCCGGGAACCGGCTGCGTATAGGGCATAAGGCCTGCAAGAGGCAGAAAGCTGGTTCCAACAAAGGCGGACCCAAGCTCGCCAACACTGCGCACAATGCTTCCGCTCATTACCCTGCGCCCGGCGGCAGAGGGGTCGGCCCAGTTTAGCACGGCCCGGTGGGGGTTGTTATAGTAGCGGTAGACGAAGCGGCGCAGTTGGCCGTCTATTCCGCGTACTTCTCCGGTGGCGGCCCAGCCGCCGGGAAAGTGCAGTTGCGCTTCCTGTGTGAACACAGGGGCGAACAGCTCCATGTTGCCAAGTTCCTTTACCTGTTCTGCCCCAATCGCCTGCACGTCCCATTCGCTTTTCGCTTCGGGAAGCTTGGCCCAAAGGTTTTTCGGCACTTCAATCATGCAGTACATGCCCGGATAGTTGCGCATGTTGCGTGCTGCAAGGAAAAAATCCGGGCCTATTCCTGTTGCAGATGGAATCAGTTGAAGCCCCAGAATTGCGCTGTTGCGGTTTGCTTCCTCCAGAAGGGCAAGATATTCCTTGTCGTTGCCCGCAGCATCGGAAAAGCTGAACGACACCGGATCGTCATAATCATCCATAACATAATAAGAGCCGGACCATACGGAGCCGGAGGCAAAGGCCGGCGTTATGTAAAGCCCGCGTATGTTGTTTTGCTGCAACGCCCTCCAGAGGGAGGACGAGCGCAGGTAGGAAAAGGCGCTTTGCTCGCCCGATGTAATCAGAGTGGTGGGGTTGACATAAAGCCAGGTGTTGGCATGCTTATACAATTCATGGTGCGATTCTTCCACCGGGGAAAGCTGCCAGGAGATGCTGCTGGCCGAAACAACTTTGGCCAGCTCCATGGAATGATTAAGCATGGATTGCTTCTCAAGCCATTGGGCCTGGCCCGGGTCGGCCCTCATTACGGCACTGTCGTCCGGCCCGGAGGCCGATTCCGGCCTTGTGTCGGTCATGCTGCAGGCTAAGAAGGGGGTGCATAAAAGTGTGACAATGACCGCTTTAAAAAAACGTGGTATATGCATAGTTGCAACTCTTGGGGATATCGTATAGTTGAGATGTTCTTTAGGCGTAAGACTTTTATTGTAGACGAAGTCTACTATATTATTATAAAAAATTAAAGCAAAAACTGAAATGGCAGAACAAAGCCGAGGTGGATATGTCTTTTTTTAATGTCCTTGAAGCAAAGTGCAGGCGCTGCGGTAATTGCATAGCGGAATGCCCGAACAGGCTCATTCTTGCGGATGATGAAACCGGGCTGCCCAAGCTCAGAATCCACGGCGAGGAAGATTGTATCTTGTGCGGCCATTGCGTTGCGGTATGCCCTTTCCACGCTCTGAACCTGGCTCCGTTGCCTGAAGACGGGTTTGTGCCTGTGAACAAAGCCCTGAACCTGCCATTTGAGCAGGCCGATCAGTTTTTGAAGAGCAGACGCTCAATTCGCGCCTTCAAGAAAAAGGAAGTGGCGGAAGGGGATCTGCACAACATAATGGATGCCGCCCGTTTTGCCCCCACTGCCAGCCACAGGCAGGCTATCAGGTGGCTGCTGGTGAAGGACCCTGTGAAAACTCACCGGGTAGCGGAAATGGTTATAGAATGGATGACCTCCGTGCGCAAGAACCAGCCTGATAAAGCCCGGGCATATAAAATGGCGGGGCTGATTGCCGGATGGCGCAGGGGGCACGATATGATTTTGCGCGGGGCCCCTCATCTTGCTGTGGCATACTCCGACACCGCTTCTTATTGGTACGGCGTTGATGCGGCCATAGCCCTCACATATGTTGAACTTGCGGCCCATGCTCTGGGAATTGGCGCCTGCTGGGCCGGGTTTTTCACCTACGCCGTCGCAGAGCACCCTCCTTTAAAGGAGTTGCTTGGCATTCCGGACGACGCCCATGTGCATGGAGCCCAGATGCTGGGTTATCCGGCATGCCCCTACCCCAGGCTTCCCTGGCGTAAGCCTCTGGATTTGCGTATTGTGTAGGTTTGGGGGCGCATAACGAGGAAGAAAGCACTTGCCGGCTTCCGTTGCCGCCGCTGGAATGACTTTCTTTTGAGGGCGCCTTGAAAGGCGAACCGGTTTTGAGTTTTTTTGCCCATGATGCGGGCAGGTAAATTCTTTATGCCGGCAAATTACTGGCTGCCACTCCAAAGGCTATGCCCCCCGGTTCGTACGGGGTTGATAGCATGGCCTTATATGTTAATCCGGGTTCCAGGCTTTGGGGCCGGGTTTCGCTCCGGCTTGGGGTCCGTTCTGAAATTACGCTGTTTGTGCTGCGTTCCGTGCAGTCTTCAGGTTAGGCTATTTCAGCCTGAAAATGCGGCGGCGGGCCGGGCGTCCGTCAGGAGGGGCAGAGG
>CAZDJL010000161.1:0-3822 GCA_964505745.1 uncultured Desulfovibrionaceae bacterium
GTTCCGCTCCGTTTACCGGCGCATCAGAAACTATGCCCTGAGAAACTTCAAGGATGAAGGCGTGCTTATTGAACAGCGCATCCGCGACTTCAACCATCTGGAAGTGCAAATCCTTTCCGACCGCACCGGCAAAAACCCGGTTCACTTCGGAACCAGGAACTGCTCCATCCAGAGCACAGGGCACCAGAAAAGAGTGGAAGTGGCGCCGGGATTCGCCCCCGGTGAAATCAGCTACAGCTTTGACGCCGCCAAGGTGCTGGAAGAAATAACCGAGCATTCGCTGACTCTTGCCCGCAAAGTCCGCTACGACAATGTGGGCACATGGGAATGGATAGTGGCTCCGGACGGGCGGCCCTTCCTGCTGGAGGTAAACACCCGCATTCAGGTTGAAAACGGGGTGTCCGGCATCATTTCCGGCGTAAACGGCCAGGAAGGGGTCAACATTATCGCCGAGCAGATCAGGGTGGGCCTGGGCGAACCCCTGGGCTATACGCAGGAAGACATTTCCATGGACGGGGTAGGAATAGAATACCGCATCATCGCCGAAGATCCGGGCAACCGGTTCGCGCCATGGGTGGGCAGGATAGAGAAATTCTCCTGGAAAAATGAAAAATGGCTGGAAATGTATACCCAGGTTCCGCAAGACAGGCCCTACGACATTCCCACGGAATTCGACCCAAACCTTGCGCTGGGCATTGTGTGGGGCAAGGATGTGGAAGAAGCCAAGAAACGGGGCGTATCCTTTCTGAACAATCTTGTGCTTGAAGGGGCGGATTCGAAAGGCAATCCGCTTAAATCCAACATTGCATTTTTAAGGGAAAAAACCGCCGACATCCTCAAGTTTTAGGCTGCCGGCCCGGAGATTAATGCAAAGGCATTTAGCTTATGATGGATATTGAAAAAAGACTGCACCGCCTGAACGAGCGGTTGACCTACATCAAAGATATTTTTGACGGCAAGCAGGATGAAGCGGTGCGCATGCTTCAGATACGGCTGGACGATTTCCAGGCCAGAATGCTCGACATGAATGCGCGGGAAAGACATTCCGCCGTAACCGCGCTGGAGGAGTTGTTCGCCTTCATGGAGCACAAGCTCGACGAGCAGCTCAGCCCGATGGACAAAGTGCGGATTGTACGCCACCCCCAGCGCATCTGCCTGCGCGACATCCTTGAAAACGTCTATGACAATTACACGGAAATCGGGGGGCAGGACGACAAAAGCATTGACCCCAGCATGCTGATTGCCCGCGCCTATATTACCCGGCGCCGCGGCAAAACCCTGCACAACCAGCCGGTAATGGTCATTGGCCAGGAAACGGGGCACGGGGAAGAGTTCCGCAACGGCGGCTCGGTAAAGCCCTGGGGCAACGCCAAGGCTTTGCAATACATGAAAGTGGCGGAAATTGAAAACATACCGGTGCATACCTTTGTGTTCACCCCCGGCTCATACCCCATTGAAGACTATCCCGGCGCCGCCCAGCAAATAGCCCGCAAT
This sequence comes from uncultured Desulfovibrionaceae bacterium, assembly GCA_964505745.1. Classification (GTDB taxonomy): domain Bacteria; phylum Desulfobacterota; class Desulfovibrionia; order Desulfovibrionales; family Desulfovibrionaceae; genus RGIG1962. The sequence continues at coordinate 1,495 of CAZDJL010000161.1, forward strand.
CTTTATGAAATGGCCGGTCTGCGCGTTCCCGTGATTTCGGTGTTTTCCGAAGGCGGATCGGGCGGGGCGGAAGCCATCGGCCTTGCCGACAAACGCCTGATGCTTTCACACGGATATTATTCGGTAATTTCCCCGGAAGGGGCCGCGGCGATTGAAGGCCGCCTGCGCGACGGGGCAAGGGCCACGCCGGAATTGATCGAGCGCTGCGCCATGCAGCTTAAAATGACCGCTGACGACAACCTGAGCCATGGCCTGATTGATCTGGTGATCCGGGAACCGTCTCTTGGGGCAAAACCCTATCATTACGAATTCTTCCAGTCGCTGCGCAATGAGCTTATGCGGGTAACCGACGAAGTGGTGCTGTCCACCCGGCCTTTCGCCCTGCTGCGCAACGCGGTGAACCACCCCCACCGGCCCAAAAGCCTGGACAATTACAACGCGGAAAATTTCGTTACCCGCTGGTCGCTTTCCAGCAACGCGCGCGAGCGCCTGGTCGCCCTGCGCCAAAAAAAATTCAGGGCGCTTTCCACCGGGAAATGGCTGGATCCCCGCACCGGTTTCGACCGCCTGATTTCAAAATCCCAAGCGGTCACCACAGATGTAATAAATCTGTTCCGGCACGACCTTTGGGGCCGCCGCAAGAAACAGCTCGGCCTTGCCGTGGAGGAAGTGGACGCCGGAGCGCGCATGCTTTTGCACAGGATTTTAAATCCGGTGGTTTCCTTCGCGCACAACCTGTTTGGAACCACCCACCATGTGAAGGTGGACGAGCAGGAACTGACAACCCTTTCCTCCTGGCATGAAGAAGACGAAAAAAACGGAACCTGGAGCTACATTTCCTCCAAAGCCAAAGAAGACCGGGCCGTCACCTGCCCGAATGCCGACAAATACGGGTGCCTTGATTTATGGTCGCCCGACCTTTACGGCGAATTTGCGGGCGTGTGCACAAACTGCGGGTATCATTTCCCCATGGGCTACAAATGGTTCATGTACAATGTGTTCGATCCCCGTTCCATTGTAGAATTCAACAAAGAGATCGAAGCCGCCAACCCTCTTGAGTGGGACGGTTTTGACGCCAAGCTGGAAAGCGCCAAACAGAAAACCGGGCTTAAAAGCGGCTGCATCACCTTTGAAGCAAGCATAAACAACACCAAGATGGCCGTAGCCCTTCTGGTGGCCTCTTTCCGGGGCGGTTCGGTGGGCGTGGCCGAAGGCGAGAAATTCCTTTCCGCCGTGGAGTGGGCCCAGCGCAAACGGCTGCCCATGCTGGCCTATGTGCACGGCACCGCGGGCATCCGCATTCAGGAAGGAACAAACGGCGTAATTCAGATGCCGCGCTGCACCATGGCCGTTCGCCGCTATATAGATGCGGGGGGCCTGTACCTCGTGCTTTACGACACCAATTCCTACGCGGGGCCGGTGGCCTCTTTCCTGGGCTGCTCGCCCTACCAGTTCGCCATCCGCTCCTCCAACGTGGGCTTTGCCGGGCGCGGCGTAATCAAGGAAACCACAGGCATGGATATTCCGCCGGATTATCATAATGCCGAGAAAGCGCTTTCCAGAGGGCACATCCAGGGAATATGGGACAGGCGCAACGCCAGGGCCAACCTGCAGCAGGCCATGATCACCATGGGCGGGCGCAACCTTTATTATAAATATAAATAAGCACCTTGACGCCGCCCGGCTCAGGCGGGCGGGCAGGGAGGAAACCGTGCTAGATATAAGCCGACTTTTGGAAGAAATAAAGCAGACCCCGTTCGATGAGGTGAAAATCCACTCGCTCTGGTCAGGCGTGGTCAGCTTTGCGGACATCAATGAAGACGACCCGGTGAGCGGCCCTTCGGGAAGCTGGCTTGAAACGCCGGGAACCATGCTTGCCAGCGTTGAGCGCGAACGCAACCCCAAGCCGGTGCGCGCTCCGGAAAAAGGCCGGGTGAAAGCAATACACCGCGAGCTTGAAGGCAAATTTATTGAAGCGGGAACAGAGTTGCTCACCCTGAAGCATTTTCTCACCAAGCAGGAAGTGATTCAAATTATCCTCAGGCAGGCGCTTTATCTGTTCAATGCGCCGGAACGGGCCAAATACTATTTCGTGCCGGAGGTCGACCTCAAAATAAAGGCGGCAGGGTACCGCAGCATCCGCGTGCACGAAGGGATGGACCTGTTCATCATGTCGCGCATGAAACGCGAGGCTGTGCTGACCTACGACGGGCCGGAAGGACTCATCTATTCGCTGTATTTTTCCCACAACGAAAACGTGGGCGCGGGCGAGCCGCTCGTTGGAGTGTGCCCGGAAAACCTGATGCCTACGGTTGAAGATGTGGTGGC
>CAZDJL010000162.1:0-3817 GCA_964505745.1 uncultured Desulfovibrionaceae bacterium
GGCAAACGGGCTATCATCTTCTGGCGGAATATCTGGAAGAGAACGGGCAATACGCCGAGGCTTCGGGCGTGCGGCTTTTGCAGTGCAGCTTTTTCCCTTTGCTGCACAACTGGCGCGCCCTGGCCGCCAGCGCGGCTAAAGCGGGCAACGCCGGGCTGGCCGAGCAGGCTGTGAAGAAAATTGAATTCATAAATTCCCGGATTGAGGATTTCGATACCCTTCTCGATAAAGGGCAAAAATTGAGAAACTGGGCCGCCCGCGCGGGAGAGCGCGAGCTGGAGGATGCTTACGCCGGCTGGCTGGAATCCCTTTAAAGCAGATTGATTTTAGCCGCCCTGCCTGCGTGGGCAAAATTCAGTTTTCCAGAACAGCGAAATTGCGCAAAGGAGCAAAGCGGCCTTACTGGCAGGGCACAGGAGCTGCCGAAGCTAGGAGCTGCCGAAGCTCATGCACTTCCACCGTTACGCGCTGAAGGTAGCGGCTCAAAGTCAGTCTGATTTAACATGACAATGGAGTTTTTACATGCCGGATAAAAAACGCTGCGCCTGGGCCGCAAAAGGCTGCCCTGAGGAACAGGCTTATCATGATGCCGAATGGGGGCTTCCCTGTTTTGACGATAAAACCCAGTTCGAGTTTCTTGTGCTGGAATCGGCCCAGGCAGGCCTTTCCTGGCGCACCGTCCTTTTAAAGCGCGAGGGCTACAAGGAGCTGTTCGCCGGTTTCGATCCGGTTCGGGTGGCGGAATTTTCCGCTTCCGCAGTAGAGGCGCTTTTGCTTGATGCCAGAATTATCCGCAACCGTAAAAAAATTGAGGCGGCCATAAACAACGCCCGTTGCTTCCTGGAAATACAGGCCAGATGCGGAAGCTTCTGCAATTATTTGTGGGATTTTGTGGACGGGCGGCCTTTGGTGAATTACTGGAAAGAAATGGGCGAGATTCCTGCCAAAACCGCTCTTTCAGACAAAGTAGCCAAGGAGCTGAAGCAGGAAGGCTTCAAGTTTCTGGGCAGCACGGTGATTTACGCCCACATGCAGGCAACCGGGCTGGTTAACGACCACACGGTCGATTGCTTCCGGCATCTGGAATGCCAGAGGAATAATCTGTAATGGGCAGGGCGGGAAACCCCGCCCCTTTTTATTTTTCAAGCACTTTTTTAATTACGCTCAAAGCATCGCGCATCAGCGTCGGGTTGGCCTGAGTGCCCATATGCCCCAAACGGAAAACCTTGTCGTACATTGGCCCGAAGCTGCCTGCCGTAATCAGGCCGTATTTTCGCAAAGCCGCCTGCCATGACTGAAAATTATACCCCTCCGGTATAAGCGCGGCGGTGACAGTTGGCGACTGAACAGCCATGGGGTCGGGAAAAGTTTTTACGCCCAGCTCGTGCAGGCCCTCACGGCAGATGGCGGCCACCTGTTTGTGCCGGGCGAAGCAATTTTCCAGGCCCTCTTCCAGAATTACGTCCGCCGCAGCGCCCAGCGCGGCTACGCCATGCCAATAGGCGGTGTAGGGGCAGCGCCCCGCCTCGTAAATGCCGCGCCAGGGAAGAATGCTGTCATACCCCTGGTAGTTCGCCCTCTCCATTGCTTCCCACGCTGCGGGGCTGACCCCGACCATGGTCATTGACGGCGGCGCGGAAAGGCATTTCTGGGAACCTCCCAGCAGAATGTCAATATTCCATTCGTCCATCCTTATTTCAGCCCCGCCCCAGCTTGATACCGAGTCCACGTAAAGCAGGGGAACTCCCAGACGGGATTTTATTTCGCCTATTTTTTCTATGGGGTTCAGTGTTCCGGACGGCGTCTCGCAGTCCACCACGGTCAGCATTTTGGGTTTAAATTCCCGCACGGCGTCTTCAATGGCTTCAAGGTGCATGTTCACAGTGCTGTCATAAGGCAGGGAAATTGCTTTCAGCTTGCACCCGAAAGAGGCCGCCATCTGTCCTATGCCGTCTCCGAACACTCCGGTGCCAATGGCCAGCACCTTGTCTCCCGGCGTAAGGCAGCTTTTGAGCCCGGCCCACAAGCCCAGCATGCCTTCCCCGGTCATCAGCACAATATCATTTCCGGTGTTCACCAGTTTAGCGTGTTTTTTGCAAACCTCGCGGTAAAACGGAAGAAAATCGTCTTCAATCTGTCCGGAGCCGAAATCCCTGTTCATGGCGTCCAGCACCTTAGGGTGCAGGCTTACCGGGCCGGGAACCATGGGAATGGGGGCGTAAGTTTTATGCGACATGGGAAACCTCTGATTATTTTTTAAACGCGTTTAAAATCGCCCTTGCTTCGGGGCAGCCCTTTATTGCCGTTACCGAAAAGTAAATGGCCGCACATGCCGGAGCGAGGATGCCGACCTTTATCCAGGGGGTTGTTTCTGTATTTGTACACGCAAGCCAGGTTGCTGTAAAGATTAGTATTGACAGAACAAACGGCAGGCCCATGCCCGAAAGGTCGCTTGGCTGGGGGGTGAGGGATTTGCGGCGCATGAAAAACCACAACAGCAGAGCCGATACCCATGCCCCCAGGCTTACGGAAAGCCCGATGCCCAGAACAGGCGCGTTTAGAGCGGCGAAGGCTTTGGGCAGGGCAAAGCTCATGCTCGCGGTGGCAAGCATGCTGACAAGGCCGATTCCGGCCGTGAGCTTGACGTAGCCCTTTACGTGGCATGCCGCCAGAAGCGGGCGTGAAATGGCAAAAGCCGGAAGGGCGAGGCAGGCCCCTTGCAGGGCCAGGGCCGTGCCGTGGGCTGCCTGGGCGTCAAATTCACCCCGCATGAACAGGATTTTTACCAGCGGATCGGCTATTCCGGCAAGCCCCGCCGCGGCGGGCATGCTCAGGTAAAGAGCAAGCTTCATGCTGTCGGCAAGCCCTGCCCGCAAATTTGCAAAGTCGTTTTTATTGGCCATTTCCGTAAATTGAGGCAGCGCAATTACCCCTACCGCCATCCCGAACATGCCCAGAGGGAGGCTGATCAGCTGGTCAGCGTAATGGAGCTGTGAAATGGTTCCCTCGGCCAGAAAGGAAGCGCCCATGCCCGCTATTAAAATGTTTAGCTGATGGGTGGCGGTGCCGCAAAAGCTTAGGGGAAGGCGCATTACAAACGGAAGCGCGGTTTTGAGCCGGACAGGCCCCAGCCAACGGAGTTTTTCCTGGCGCATGTTTCTGGCCATATACATCCATTGCAATAGCCCGGAAAACAGCAGCGCCTGGCAGAAAATGAGAGCGCTCCTGGTCGGCTCTCCCCCTTCCATAGGCGAGAGGTGAACATCCCCAATCCAGATGGCCGCGCCCATGACCAGCAATACTGTAACATTCGGAATGCACGGCCCGATTACCGGAGAAAGGTAGCGGTTGCGGGCCTGCATGATTGCGCCGCCCACCGCCAGGGTGCATAGAATGAGAGTGTAAGGCAAAAGCAGATAAAGCAGGGTGCTTGCGGCCTCCGTTTGCTGCGGGTACAGGATGAAGCCCGGCGCAACCATCAGCATCACCTGCTCCGGGAAAATCATGCCCAGCAGGCATAACGGGGTTAGAGCAAGCAATATCCAGAGCATTGCGCTGCGGCAGAAAAGCATTGCCTGGCGTTCGCCCTCGGCCGGGCCTTTTTCCAGGGCTCCCTTGGTTTTCCTGCGGCAATATTCCGGTATGAAGGGCATGCTGACCATGCCTTCGGAAATCATCCGGCGTGCGGTGTTGGGGATGCGAAACGCCGCCACAAACACATCCGCCGCCGCACTCCCCCCCAAAGTGTATGCAATGACCAGATCCCGTGCGAAGCCTAGAACGCGCGAGACGACGACAATGCTGGTAACCGCCAGGG
>CAZDJL010000163.1:0-3812 GCA_964505745.1 uncultured Desulfovibrionaceae bacterium
AGATAGCCAATAGTGAAGCCGGGGGCAAGAACGGTCTCTCCGTCAAACTGCTTGTCCACTCCGGCAAGAATTTTGAGCAGAGAGCTTTTGCCCGACCCGTTAAGGCCCAGCACTCCGATTTTGGCCCCATAAAAGTATGAAAGCGAAATATCCTTGAGCACCTGCCTCTGGCCGTGATGCTTGGACACTCTTATCATTGAATAAATAATCTTATCTGGTTCGTTGCTCATAACTTGTCCTGTAAAATAAGGTATCTTCTGAATATGGGGGATATATAGCATGACTGGCACCGGGGACAAAGCAAAAAAATCCCCCCTTGCCGTGCGGAAAGCCCGCTTGCTGAAGATTTGCGCTTTTGCTAAGAAAGTCTTTGTATAATTTAATCAGGAAGTAAGATTTCCCATATGCCAACCCTACGCCACCTTATTTTATTTTTTGCTCTGGCCGTGTCCTGTGCAATTTCTTTCCCGGTAGGGGCAAAGGCAGGAGGGAGCACCCCCCCGCCTTACCACCCGGCCTTTAAAATGCTTGTAACCTGGAACGAAGAAGACGGCAGCGGGGTGGAGTTCATGCTCTGGTATCCTACCATGAAAGCAGGCACAACTGTTGACCTTGGACCCTGGACGTTTTCGGGCTCGCGCAACGGCAAACACGCAGAAGGCAAATTTCCGCTGGTCATCATTTCCCATGACACCGGCGCCAGCAAATTCTCACATAACGACACTGCACGCCAGCTTGCCAGCGCAGGTTTTGTGGTGGCCGCGCCCACCCATAATTCGGACAATAACAACAATATGCAAGGCCTTTACACCGCTGAAGAAATTTTTGGCAGGGTAAAGGAAATTCACCTGATTGTGGATTTTCTGAAAAAAGACGAATATGCGGATTTTGTGGACACTGGCAACATCGGAGTGCTGGGTGTGGGCACGGGCGCATGCACGGCCCTTATCCTGGCCGGGGGCATGGTGGACATAAGGGGTTACTCCAAATACTGCAATGATGATGTTACGACAAACGAGCTGTGCAGCCCTTGGGTAAAACAGCGCCTTGCCACATTGTCGTTCCATTTGCCCCGGCCCGGGGAAGACCGGCTGCCCGGAATCAGGGCTCTTGCCCTGGCCGCCCCCAGGTTTATAGTTCTGTTCACCCGCGAGTCGTTAAAAGAAGTAACGACAAAAACATATATTTATGAAGCCGAGCTTGAGCCTTACGCCCAGGCGGAAACTCTTCGCAGCATTTTGGGCGCAAGCCAGAAATATATTGTTTTGCCCGGAATGGATGGGCGCGATCTTACCGCGCCATGCTCCGGCCCCCTGGGCAACGGGCCCACCTGGCAATGCGACCCGGAACCGGAAGACAGCCTCGAATTAAGGCAGAAACTGTTCAATTCAAGCCTGGAATTTTTTTTCAAACAGATGCTGCAGGCTGAAAAAGAATAAACACGGCATAAAAAATCACAACCGCCCGCATAGCGGGTAGTTGTTTGTTCCGTACGCTGCACACCGAAACCGGCTGAAGCCATAACACAAAAAAAGCAGCCCTTGGGCTGCTTTTCTTTTTTACGCACAATCAAAATCACATCCGGGACAGTTCTTCATTCACCCGTAATTCTTCGCCGGTAAAGTCCTGCTCATAAATTTTGGTAACCCCACTTGGCAACACCTCGGGGCGAACTTTGGGAACAATGACTGCAACATTGCTGCCAGGGGACCGGGCCTCTTCTGCAAAGCCGAAGGGAATAAGATTTTCAGCAGCAAGCGTTTCTTGGTCGCCCTGCACAGCTTCCAGAAAATCATTGCTGCCAAGGCCAGCTTGAGCGGTAGTTTCCTTTTTGTCGCCGGAATAGAACACCGTGGCGGGGACCGTTCCGCCCTGCACGCCTACGAATGCGGGCTTTCCGCCCTCCGGCATGCAAACCCACTCCTCGTCGGATTCAACCGATTCGGCATAGGCGGAAACTGCGGCAACTGAAGCGAAACAGACCGAAAGGCTCGCAACGATTAAAGTTTTATATAAAAAAAAGCTGAATTTATTTGTCATAATAGTTTACGGCCTCACCAAGCCGGGAAGGTATTCTTCTACAATATTTAATACTATTTCTACAATCCAAAGGCAATATAAAAAAGTTAAATTTATCCTCAATGAAGATAGCCCTTTAATGCAAGCTGTCAATGCTGTCAATAAAATATTAATAAACATTAAAATCGTTGCGGCACAAGTATTTAAAGCGCGTCACCCCGGCTTCGCCCCCCCTCCTTCTTTGCGCCAAAGCTCAAAAAGGGGCAAAACCAACAACCAGAACTAAAAATGAGTTTCCAGGCATTCTATAAAAAATCTAGAAAGCACCTAAAACCAGCCGTATTGTTAGCTTTAACCCATTACCAGGTTATTCACACAAAAAAGGCCTAATTAAAACGATATTATTCAATATTTTTACGAAAAATAACAGATTTGTCTGCACTGCAACGCCAGCCAACTAGAAATTAAAAAAACTTTGCTTGCCTTTATTCTGGCTTTTGCATAATACTCTAATCGTAATTGGCTTTGTCACATCCAAATGTGGCTTCTGCCCCTTAGCTTACAGGGCGTGACAACCGGCACTTGATCAAAATCATGTAAATTATGAATCAGGAAGGGCAGCGATAGGCGTTGCTCTAAAACTTCAACAGCATGGAGCGAATGATGACCAAAGCTGAACTGGTAGATGTAATCCGTAAAAATGCAGGCATTGACACTAAAGCGCAAACTGAAAGATTTCTGGATGCCACCATTGCATCCCTGATTGAAGCTCTCAAGAAGGGCGATTCCGTTTCCTTCACCGGATTCGGCAGCTTCAAGGTTGTGCAAAGAGCCGCCCGCAAAGGCCGCAACCCTCGTACTGGTAAAGAAATCAACATCCCCGCGAGCAAAGCTGTCAAATTTACTGTTGGCAAGCAGCTTAAAGAATCTGTTAAATAATCTTCCAGATTACCTCAGTTTAGATTGGATATGCCGGGCAAGACTGTCCGGCATTTTCCTTTTACCCCTGCCCTTTTCCAGATTTACATCTCCGCTTAATCCGGTTATAGAACAAAATCAACTGCTAACCAAGCGAGAAGACCATGCTTAAAAAAATGCTCCATGCTCCCCTTGCCCTCTTGGCGATTATCGCCTTTTGCACGGCGCTTTCAGCCTGCGCCGCCCCATTGGTGGGAGCGGTGTCCGATGAACGCTCCTTTGGCGAGCACGTAAGCGACAGCCAGTTGGAAGCCTCGGTGAAAGCCGCCATCGTCAGCCAGCAGGCGAGCGAAATCCTTTCCATCAACGTGTACAGTTTTTATGGCGACATATATCTGATAGGGGAAGCGGATCAAACGGCCGGCGCCAAAGCGGCAGAAGCAGCTAAAGGCGTTAAGGGCGTGCGCTCGGTTACAAGCTACTTTTTCCCTCCGGACACAATGACGGCACAAGATCTGGTAACTGAAGCCCGCATCAACAACAACCTGCTGCTGGCCGAAGGCGTGCCCTCGGGCAAGGTGCAGGTGGATGTTTGGGCCGGGCAGGCCGTTTTACTTGGCATACTCTCAAGCCAGGAACAAGTGGACAAAGTAATTGAAGTAACCAAAAACGTGCCCGGGGTAAAAAGCATAAAAAGCTATCTGATTCTGAAGCAGGCTTCAGACCCACAGTGATGGCGTCATCACTGCATAAAAAATTGCTACTGCAAGCAGCTCTGCCCATTCTGGCGGGGCTGTTTGTGTTTTCAGGCTGCGCGTCGCCGCGAGCAGAGCCTGCCTGGGGCAGGATGCTTGAAGAGGGAGCGTCACACGCCT
>CAZDJL010000164.1:0-3810 GCA_964505745.1 uncultured Desulfovibrionaceae bacterium
ATCATACCTTCCACAGCAATTATGGTGGCCTTCGGCCTGGGCGGGCGCGAGCTTGCCTATGAAGCGATGAACGCATACATTTTCGCCGGAATTCTTGTGGCCATATTCGGGGCCGCGGGGCTGATCAGCCTGATTGGGCGTGTATGGACGCCCCTGGTGCAAGGCTGCATGACCATGATGGTTGGCCTATACACCAGCGGGCTGGCCATGAATATGATTCTGGGGCAGAAACATTCATGGTGGCTTTACGCCGGGCTGGCCCAGGCTCTCATTTGCGGCTGGCTTTCCATCAAGGGCAAGGGCTTTCTGGCAACCATCCCGGTGCTGATTTCAGTTGTGTTCGGCTACACGCTGTTTATTGCGGCTGGAGACTTTGACTGGGAGCTTGTGCATGAAATGCCTTTCTTTGCAGTGCCGGAAATTCTGCCGTACGGCTGGGAAATGCCTTCTTTTTCAATGATTGCGGCCATGTGCGTGGTCAACATTTTTGCCGCAGTGAAGAACTACGGCATGATCAGCGGTTATTCCACCCTGGTGGATAAAAAAATGACCATAGGCGACGAAAGGCGCACTTTCACCGTATTCGGTCTGGTAGACGGAGTGGTGGCAAGCCTGTTCGGTACGCCAAGCACTGTTTCCTATGGCGAGAATATGGGCATCCTGCTGCTTACACGGGTAGCAGCCCGCATTTTCATTATCCTGGCGGCCATTGCCTTCATCATTCTCAGCTTTTTCGGAAAAATTGGGGGGATGATGGCGGCCATGCCTCCGCCTGTGGCCGGAGCGGTTCTTCTGGGCGTAGCCTCCACCCTCATCGGGCTGGGTGCAAGCATCTGGCAGAGCGGGAAAAAAAACTTCGGCACAAGGGAAATTTTCATAACCGGCTTTTCCGTATTCTTTGCTTTGGGCATCTACCACGCCTCAGACAGCTTTTTTGCTTCCATTCCCACTCTGGCCTCGATGCTCTTGGGCAACCCAATTGTCAGCGTGACCATTTGCGCCATCCTGATGGAGCAGATTGTAATGCGGAAAAAAGAAATCTGACTTTATGCCGCCTGCCCCGGCAAATATCTGCCAGGCGCCCAAGGCCGGAAACAGGCATGGATGCAAGGAGCAGCAAGACTCATTCGGAAAAATGCCATGACAAAGGCGGGGATTTTACCCCCGCCTTTTGCAAGTTTTCTGAAAGGCATCTGGGCCTCACCAAACAATTAGAATAATCTGCTGTAAAACGCCCCCGCCAGGCGGCAGCAGTTTCAGGCATAATCTCTAATGTGCAGGCGGGTACACCACAGGCCGCTCGTGCACAATGGAGCCCAGAATACGGTGCAAGCCATCTCCCTCTTCAACTGCCTGGAAAATTTCTTCCCGGCTGGCCATAAGCGCCTGAGGCAGCACATCATCCACATGATCTACAAGGATAATCTCAAGATCCCGCAAGATCTCTTTAGGCACATCCTTAAGATCTTTCTCATTGTCGCGGGGAATAAGCACCGTGCGGATTTGCCCGCGTCTTGCGGCAAGCAGTTTTTCACGCAATCCGCCAATGGGAAGCACCCTGCCGCGCAAGGTAATTTCTCCGGTCATGGCAATATCGTTGCGCACAGGCACGCCCAGCAATGCGGAAACCATGGCGGTGGCAAGGGTGATGCCGGCCGAAGGGCCGTCCTTGGGCGTAGCCCCTTCAGGCACATGCACGTGTATGTCAATGCGCCGGTGGAAATTGTCTTTCAGCCCGAAAATATCCGAGCGTGAACGGATATAGGAGAAAGCAGCCTTGGCCGATTCGGTCATCACTTCGCCAAGCTTGCCTGTAATTGCCACCCTGCCCGTACCGGGCATAATCACAGTTTCAACCATAAGCAGCTCGCCGCCAAGCTGGGTCCAGGCCAGCCCGGTGCATACGCCCACCTGGGGTTTGGCTTCTTTTTCGCCGAAACGGAAACTCTTCACTCCAAGAAGAGAGGCCAGATCGCTGCGGTGCACTTCCACTTTCATATCCAGCTTGTCCGCTTCAACGATGCGCATGGCCGCTTTTCGGCAAATCGCCGCTATTTTGCGTTCAAGATTGCGCACCCCGGCCTCTCGCGTATAGCTGCGAATAATTTCAAGGATAGCCGGCTCGGTGAGGTGCAGGTTGCCCTGCGTCAGACCATGGGCCTCCACCTGCTTGGGCAGAAGGAACGAGCGTGCAATATGCCTCTTCTCGGTTTCCAGATAGCTGGACAGCTGAATGATCTCCATGCGGTCCTTCAACGGTTCCGGAATGGAATGCAGGCTGTTGGCCGTGGTTATGAAGAAAATCTGCGACAAATCGTAGTCCATATCAATGTAATGGTCGTTGAACGCATAATTCTGTTCCGGGTCAAGCACCTCAAGAAGCGCCGCGGAAGGGTCGCCCCTGAAGTCGGTGCTCATCTTGTCTATCTCGTCCAGGCAAAAAAGAGGATTATTGTGTTTTACCCGTTTGAGTGATTGAATTATCTTGCCGGGCAAAGCTCCCACATATGTGCGGCGGTGGCCCCGGATTTCGGCCTCATCGCGCACCCCGCCAAGCGAAAGACGCACAAATTCGCGCTCTGTGGCCCGGGCCACAGACTTGGCAAGCGAAGTTTTGCCTACCCCTGGAGGGCCAACCAGACAGAGGATGGGCCCCTTGAGCTTGTTGGACAGCTTTTGCACGGCGAGGTATTCAAGAATCCGCTCCTTGGGTTTTTCAAGCCCGTAGTGGTCGGCGTCCAGAATGCCCCTGGCCTTTTCAATGTCAATTGCCGTTTCCGCAAGCTTGTTCCAGGGCAGGTCGAGTATCCAGTCCACATAATTGCGCAAAACGGCATATTCCGCGCTGGATGCCGGCATCTGGCGAAGTTTCTTGATTTCGCGCAAAACCTTGGCCCGGTTTTCCTCCGGCATGTTCTTCTCGCCAAGCAGACGCTCCAGCTCCAGAGCTTCCGTGGCCGGATCGTCGTCGCGCCCCATTTCCTTGTTGATGGCCTTGATCTGCTCGTTCAGGTAATATTCGCGCTGGTTGGTTTCCATTTGGGTTTTCACCCGGTTCTTGATGCGCTTTTCCATGTGGAATATGGAAATTTCACTTTCAAGAAACTCGAAAACCTTTTCCAGACGAACTGTGGAGTTGGGCTCTTCCAGCACCTCCTGCTTCTTGCGATAATCTGCCTTGATATGCGGCATTGTTGAATCGGCAAGGCGGGAAGGGTCGCTTAAAGAGTTTATGGTTGCAAGATGCTCGGGCGTGACCTTTTTATTGATTTTGGCATATTCTTCAAAAGCTTCCTGGGTGGCGCGCACAAGTGCCGCCCGCTCCGGAGAATCCTCATCAATGTCGCTAATTGGATACGCGTGCACTAATTGAAAATCATTGCCGTGGTCAAAGGAGTATTCATCTTCCGGAATCCACCTGGCCCGGTAAAGCCCTTCAAACAGAACCTTGATTGTGCCGTCGGGCAATTTAAGCAACTGGAGCACCCGGCTTACTGTTCCCACAGTAAACAGATCATTCCGGCCCGGTTTTTCCAAATCGGGCTCGCGCTGGGCAACCAGGAAAATCAGCTTGTTATGTTCAGCAAGCGCGCTTTCTATGGCCCGGATGGACACATCGCGCCCTACAAACAAAGGAACCACGGAGCGGGGAAACATCACCACTTCGCGCAAAGACATCAGCGGCAGAACTAAAGGCTTTTCATATTCCCGTTCGTTGCCGTTAATTGTAAAATCGGACATAAATTCTCCCATGGATTACAGGGGGAACGGACCAAAATCAAAATGGCCATCCCGGCAAAACAGTTCCAC
>CAZDJL010000165.1:0-3808 GCA_964505745.1 uncultured Desulfovibrionaceae bacterium
CCTGGATGCGTCAATCACGTTATCCAGAAAACGGACGGATAACTGGATGACCCGGCGCAGCTCATCCCAGTCAATGCAGGTGTCGGGGGAAAGGTCTTCTTTGGCGGAACCTTTCTTTGGTTTTTTAAAAAAGCTGGCAAGGTTGATCGAGCCGAGGTTGCAGGCTTCATAAGGCAGCAGCGGCTGTTCGCCGCAGGGGTTGGTGGATTCTATTTCCCCCTGCATGGGGGTGGGGTTGTCCCGGTTAATCCGGTCAATAAACACTATTCCCGGATCCCCCGACTCCCACGCTTTTTGCACCAGAATTTCAAAGACCTTGCGTGCATTAAGATGGCCCGTGATTTGTTTGTCGTGAGGGTTTACCAGCGGGTAGTCCTCATTATCCTCAACCGATTTCATAAATTCTTCAGTAAGCGCGATGGAAAGGTTGAAATTGTTGAAATCGCCTTCACGCTCTTTCGCCCGGATGAAGTCCATAATATCCGGATGGTCCACGCGCATTATGCCCATGTTGGCGCCGCGCCGCGTGCCGCCCTGCTTGATTTGCTCGGTAGCGGTGTTGAATATGCGCAGGAAAGACAGGGGGCCGGAAGCCACGCCGCCCGTAGAGCCCACCCGGCTGTCTTTGGGGCGGATGCGGGAAAAGGAAAATCCGGTTCCGCCGCCGGACTTGTGAATCATGGCCGCATGTTTCACCGCATCGAAGATCTCTTCTATCGAGTCTCCAACCGGCAATACAAAACAGGCGGAAAGCTGGCCCAAAGCGGTGCCTGCGTTCATCAGGGTGGGGGAGTTTGGCAGAAACTTCCAACTGGTCATCAGGTCATAAAATTCTTTGGCGAGCTGGTCCGTTTTATAAGGGGAGTTGGGGTATTTGCTTTCTTCCGACGCAATGGCGGCAGCCACTCTCCAGAAAAGTTCCCGGCCTCCTTCCAGGGAAGAGCCGTTCGCGTCCTTTTTAAAATAGCGTTTTTCAAGCACTATTTCGGCATTGGGGTTGAGTCTTACTTTTTCAAGCTTGGCTGGCATAGCCGGTAAACCGGCTGAAACGGAATCTTTGCTCATAGTAAAACACGCTCGCAAATAAAATGTTTGTATGGCCGGACGTAAATCAAAGGATAAAAGCTGTGGGCTATCGTCTTGCCTGCCGCGGCCGATAACGCGTCAGCGGCCGGCTGTTGCAGAAAAAGCCTGTTTGGCGGTTTGTGTCCCTCGTCAGGCCAGCCTTGGATAATTTTTATAAAATAGCCTTATTTGTGTTTGTTGCCAAGTGGGAAGGAGTAAAAAAGAAAGCCCGCGCGAAGCGCGGGCTTTCCTTGTGTTTATGTGCTGGCAGCTAGTTGCTGGTAAGCAGGTTGTCCTGGCTCACCGGCGAATTGCGCATAATAATGGGGGCGTCGAGTTTGGTTTTTTCAAACTCCGAATTCGCGATGTTCAGGCTTTCCAGAAGCCTGCCACCCAGGGCCAGCAACCGGTAGGCGGAGCCTATTTCGTTCATCTGTGCGGTTACCAGCTGCATGGAGTTGGTGAATACTTCATTTTCGGAGTTCAGCACATCAAGCAGGCTGCGCTGGCCGATGTTGAACTGTTCCCAGTACATGCTGGTGGTTTCTTTGGCATACTGCACAGCGGAAGAATAGAAGCGGATTTGCTGACGGGTTGCTTCAAGGCGGGCCCAAGTGTCTTTGGTGTCCTGGGCGAGTTGTTCGTAAATATTTTGATAATCGGCTCTGGCCTGACGCGATCTGGAATAAGAGGCCTTTATGTTGTAAAAGTCGTAAAGGCCGTTGAACAGGTTCCAGTCGGCGCGCAACAGGGCTGTGTAGCCGCGGGTCCATGATCTGCTGGAGTCCACGTGGTCGTTATAGCGGCCGGCCAGTTCGGCGTAAATGGTGGGGTGATACCCGGATTTGGCCAGGGTTATTTCTGAATCTGCCGCGGAAATGTCCGACATGTAGGCGTCAAGCTTGGGGTTTTTGGTTTGGGCGTACATCAGGGCTTCATCAAAGCTGGCGGGGGCGATTGCCGGAAAATTTGGCTGAGCCAGGTTCGCCGCATCCATGCCGGTGACCCTTTTATAGTTGGCAAAAGCCACCTGGAGGTCGGCCTGGGTTGAGGAAAGCGTGGAGCGCGCCTGTGCCAGACGACCCTGGGTTTGGGTGACGTCCGCCGCAGTGTCTATGCCGGAAGCCAGGCGTTCCTGCTGTGATCCTAAAATTTTTTCATGAACGCGGACGTTGTTTTCGGAAAGGGCTACCAGTTGAAGTTCCCGCAAAACCTCAATATGGGCGAGTACCGCATCAAGGCCTATGCTTTCCGAATTGTCAAACAGTCTGCTCTGGGCCGAGTTCAGCTTGGCACTGTTGATGTCCACCCGGCTTGCGGTGGCGAGCCCGTCCCATATGGTCTGGGTGAGAATAAGCTCTCCATCAAAGCGGCCGTGCCAGTTGTCGTCATAGCCGCTGGTTCTGGTGTCTTCGCTGCTGTATTGGCGCGGGCCGTATCCCACGCGGGAGTCCAGGCGCGGGAACCATCCGGAGCGGGCCTTGCCCACTTCATGCTGGGCGGCTTCGCTGTATTCCTGGAAGCTTTTAACAACCGGGTGGTTGTGCAAACTGGAAAGAGCGGAATCTCTCAGCACCTTTTGTGTGCCGCTTTGCGCCTCTTGAGCATTGGCGGCGGTGCTGAGGGCAAGCAGGGCGGTGAAAGCCAAGAGTATTTTGCGGGCAGGTTTGTCTGTTGTGTTGTTGAGCATTTAGACATACCCCTTTCTTTGATTAAGTTAAAATGTTTTTAGTCTAGCCAGGAATTTTAGCTATTCTATATTGTTTTTGTGTCTATTTGTCTACACTTTTTTTATACTTGTGCAAGTAAAATAGCAACCTTAAAATAGAATATCCAATCATTTTTAGGAATAGTTGCTCTTTGTGCCGGAAGGGAGGTTGGAATTACTCAAAAAAAATAAAAAAAAGTAACTTTTATTTCAGATTGTTTCAGGATTTTTGTTTTTCCATCAAGATTTTATTTCACAGCAGGGGAAAGCTATATTTCTTTTGGGAAAGAGTCTGCGCATATGCGGAAAAAGAAGGAATTGCAGTTAATTTTGCGTGTGCCGGTGCGGAAAGGATTTTCTATTGCCTGAATGCTGCTCCGTTGCTATACATAATACATAGAATTATGCAGTTTTTGCGGTGCCGGAATCGGATTTCCGCCGTTTGAGTTTCTGACATACGTACACATGCTATTTGTATTGTACGGCACAATATAATGTGCTAAACATTTTTCAGACTTTTTGCCATTATGTATCGCGAGTCTTACCAGAGGGCCAGATGACAGATAAGCCAGAACAGACAGGAAAAACTGACGTTCCCGAATCACAAGCACAAGATGCGCGCACAGCGGCAAAAAAAAAGGAATCAGGCTGGGCATCCGCTCCGGAGCAAAGCCAGCCCCTTGATTCAGAGAACGCGCCCGGACCGGACCAAAAGACGGCTTCAGGCAGGCCGCCTGCCTCTGGAGGTGAAGAGCCCGGGGCCGTTCCGTCTGGCGGCGCGAAGGAAATTTCCCCCGGCCCTGCTGATACCGGGATTGATGCCGCCGGTGCCAAGAAAGGAGGCGGCCAAGTGCCGGACAAGCCTTCCCTTGGGGCCATTGCGCAAACCGGCTTGACCGGACCGGAAAGGACGGGGCAGCCTCCCGCCGCTCCATCCGCGCCTTCCGGAACTTCCGGGCAGGCTTCCGCCAGGCAGATGCAACCTCGTTCTCTTGTTGATATTGAGCCTTCCGATGTGGACTTCGAACCGCCACT
>CAZDJL010000166.1:0-3778 GCA_964505745.1 uncultured Desulfovibrionaceae bacterium
ACAAAAGGGAACGCGGGCACATAGCGAGGAGCATATGCCGGAAAGCAAATTTGACAAAATTGACCTGGAAATTGTGAGCATGCTGCAAACAGGCCGCCGCTCCTATAAAGAAATAGGGTTGGAGCTGGGCCTGTCCGAGGCGACCATCCGCAGCAGAGTGAACCGGATGATCGACCAGGGGCTGGTTGAAATCAAGGCGATGATTTCAACCAAAGACATGGGAGCAGGTTATTTCACCGCCTACATCGGCGTTCGCCTTAAATCGCCGGCCCTGAAAAAAACCGCGGAACAGATCGCCGATCTGCCCGGAGTAATTTCAGTGGCGGTGGTAACCGGACGTTACGACCTGATCCTCACTGTCATGCTTACCCCTGATCTTGGCTTGATGGACTTTTTTAACATTATGCTTGAAAAATATTCCGATTCCATCAGCGCCAACGAAACTTTCATGATTTACGAAAGCGTAAACCTGAAAACGCCCTATCCTTTCTGATTCCTGCCCTTGGCGGCCAGAACGGCATAGGCCAGAGCGGCGAAGCCCAGAATCCAGCCCAGCCCGCCGAACACTTCCTTCCAGCCGGGGCTGCGGTCATATTCACGTTCGGCAAGCTGCTGGCGAAGCGGGCTTAATTGCGCCTGCACCTCTTCGCGCACAGCCCGCCTGAGCATATCTTCAAGAGCCGGGCTTTCCCGCAATTCCACGTTTGCACCAACATCTCCCCCTGGGTCCGGATTTTCTCCGCCTTCAGCGCCGGAAGCAGAGGGGGAAGCCGCTTCCCGCTCTTTTTCCCCACCCAGGAAGGGAGCAATATCCGCGGCCCCAAGCGAGAATGTTCCCCTGTGCCCCTCACCGGCCAGAACAACAAATTCTATATCTTCCGCCTTTTCAGGCATGGGGAAGCAAATCTTCCCGTCTTCGCCGGTGCGCCCGCTGAACAGGATATTGCCCTCATTGTCCAGGCCGCGCACTTCGCCTCCCCGCACCTTGTTCGTCTTGCTGAAATAACTTTCCGTGCAGATAGAGCCATTGTCTGCCCAGGCAAAAATATAAACCGCATGAGCAAACGCCTGACCGGCGAAAAGCAGGCTGGCCAAACCAGCCGCGAAAACAAAAATGACCTTGCTTCCCCGCAACATTCCAAACTCCGTTATTTCAATTTTTCAGGAGCCCTG
Organism: uncultured Desulfovibrionaceae bacterium; assembly: GCA_964505745.1. Classification (GTDB taxonomy): domain Bacteria; phylum Desulfobacterota; class Desulfovibrionia; order Desulfovibrionales; family Desulfovibrionaceae; genus RGIG1962. The sequence continues at coordinate 1,174 of CAZDJL010000166.1, forward strand.
AATTCATTGAAGTATACCCACAAAACAGCTCCTATCTCCACATTCTTCTCTTTGCCTTCCAGCTTGATTTTGCTGTCGCCTTCCATAAGCGCGGCAAATCCCCACCAGCCGGGGGCAGGGGTGGCGTAGGTAAACACGCCTTTGCTGTCGGCCTTCACGGTCTGGGTAATCATCGTTTCACTGGGCGCCTGCCCCACAAGCCCGGCTCCGGGGTACCACTCCACTTCCACTTCCGCTCCGGGCACCGCTTTCCCGTTGAACATCACCACTCCCTGGAAAACGTTGCCGGCGTAAAGAGCGCCAGGACGCACCATTGGAACTATTTCAGCCTTTATGCCCAAGGGTTCGCTCCAGCCTTCGTCATCTCCGAAAGCATCAACATACGCCTTGGTGTAATGGACGATAAAACAGTCTTCTTCCGGCTCCCAGTACGGTTCCGGCTGCATGACAAAGGCGTAAAGGCCGGGGCGGGCGAGCTTATAGTCAGCCTCCCACACGCTCTTGCCCTGCTCCTTTCCTTCCTTCAAACGGTCAAGCAGGCTTTGCGCCTTGCCTTCAAAATAAACGTCGAACGCCGCCGGCCTGGCGAGGTTCATGCCCTGATTGGCGAAGGGGTGCCAGAACTTAAGATCCAGCTTCACATTGGCGTCGTCATTGCTCATAACACTGGAGCTGGAAGGAATGACCATCCCAAAATGGGCGAAGCCGCTTCCCGCCGAACCCAAAAACAAACATGCGGCCACAACTAACGAACAAAACCTTTTCATGCTTACCTCCAGAAGTCAGGTGTTACTGATTTAATAATTAGTAGCACTTTATGCCTATACCCCAACCCTGTCAATCAAAATGAATTCGGGCTGAAAATATGGAAAATTCCCCCGGAAAACACATCCCGGCCTCACAGCATGGCGCGCTCCCGGCCTGCCGCAGCGCTTTCAAGCCAGGGCGGCCAAACGCCGCAAGCCAGTGGCAAATTGAGCGGGAAAGTGGTAAATACCTCCCCATGAACTTGCGTGAAAACATCCAGGTGGTGCTGGTCACTCCCCGCTTTCCCGAAAACATTGGCATGGCCGCCCGCGCCTGCGGCAACATGGGAGTGAGCAGGCTCGCCCTGGTCAACCCCGAACTGTGGCCGGAACCATCATGCGGCCGCGCGGGGGAAACCCCGGATGCCTCTTCGCCATACCTGGAAAAAGCCCTTTCGCTGGCCACTTCCGCCGGACGGGGAATTGTTGAAAATGCAAAAGTGTTCAACAGCCTCGCCGCCGCCCTTTCCGGCAGCTCACTTTCCATAGGAGCCACCGCGCGTACAGGCGGCTGGAGGCAGGGCATTCTCACTCCGGCCCAGGCCGCCGAGCTCGTCAAGGCCCACCTGGAAAAGGGAGGAAGCGCATCATTTGTTTTCGGCCCGGAAGACAAAGGCCTGGACAACGAGGCCGTGGAGCAATGCTCGCATCTGGTTACCATCCCCACCGCCTCCGAACCTTCCCTGAACCTGGCCCAGGCGGTGCTGCTTCTGCTTTACGAACTAAGCCGCGCCCTTCCCTTCTCCACTGGCGAAAAACCACCCCGCCCCGGCCGGGTCAGGCATTCACCACCCATAACCATGATGCAGCAGGACCTGCTGATTGAGAAAGTCAAAGCGGCCATGCTGGCCCTGGAAAGCCTGCCTTCAGACAATTCCAGCTACTTTATGCTGCCCATACGCCGCTTGATTGCCCGCTCAGAAATAAGGCACAACGAATTTTCCATGCTCATGGGCATTTGCAGCAAAATATTGAAGCTTGCAGGCATAAACAAAAAACCCGAACTTTAACCGCACAAAGGCTTGCCGCCATGTTTCAAAACCTCCCGGTTCCAATAATCACCGTCGGGCTGCTTCTCGCCTCCAACCTTTTCATGACCATTGCCTGGTACGGGCATCTGAAATACCCTCATGCGCCTCTTTTCACGGTTATCGCCATAAGCTGGGGCATTGCCTTTTTCGAATACTGCATGCAGGTTCCCGCCAACCGCATCGGGTACGGGCATTTTACAGGAGCGGAGCTCAAAACCATTCAGGAAGTGATTTCCCTTTCTGTTTTTCTTGTTTTTTCAGTGCTTTACCTGAATGAGCCCTTGAAATGGAACTATCTGGTGGGTTTTGGCCTGATTGTGCTGGCGGTGTTTTTTATTTTCAAAAAATGGTGACTGGCCCCTGAATTCGAAAGAAAAACGGCGCAGCTCTGGATTTTTTTTGAAAACCAGAGTAAAGGACAATTATAATCTCACTTTTTATTTATCCGCAGAATTTCAAGTATAAAAAAGCCACGCAAAAATTTACTGAATCCTTGCCATAATATACGCAGGCGGCCATTTCAAACGCTGACGGTTCTTAGAACCGTGGGGAAACAGAGGCGCAGAGCATATGGACATAGCAACCCTCTTCGGCATTCTAACCGGTTTTGCGCTGATTATGGTGGCCATCTTCCTGGGCGGGGCAGAATCCCACTACATCAACATTCCCGGCATCATGATTGTGTTTGGCGGCACCTTCGCCGCCATTTGCGTAACCTTTCCGTTGGAAGAGGTTCTTGGCGCATTCCGTAGCGGGATGCGCACCTTT
>CAZDJL010000167.1:0-3764 GCA_964505745.1 uncultured Desulfovibrionaceae bacterium
TTGCTCTTGTGGTTTCTTTCGACTTTTGTTAACTGTTTTAGATATGAAATATAAGCTTATTGCTTGAATTTCATTGTTTCGGGATGTCCGGTGTAGTTTGTATCATTTTCTGGTTCATGCTATGCTACTAATTTTTATCTGTTTTCTATAGGACGTAACGCCATGCTCAAAAACATTTCTGTCCGTTCCAAGCTTTTTATTTTGCTGAGTTTTCCTCTTGCGGCCATAATCTTTCTGGTTTGCAGCAGTTCTGTGGAAAGATATAAAGAATATCTTATGGCGGAAGCCGCTACCGATGTCGTGTCCCTTTCAACCGTAAGCGGCAATCTCATACACGAGCTGCAAAAAGAAAGAGGGCTGTCAGCTGGCTTTATAAACAGCAAAGGATCCTCTTTCTCGGGCGAGCTGGGCCAGCAGCGCAAGCTGACGGATGCAATGCTGGCAAACTTGAAAGAAGAAGTCGCGCGATTTCTGGACAGTGATTTGGGAGATTTGTTTGGTTCCTCGCTGAAGCCGTTGCTTGACCGGCTGAATTCGCTGGGGGAACTGCGCCAGCGAATTGATAGGGGAGCTATTCCGGCAGGAGAAGCCATTGCCGAGTTTTCGGGCATAATCGGGCAGTTGCAGAAAGAGCTTGAGGAAATGCTGGAATTTTGCCAGGGGGCTGAAATGTCCAGGCAGGCATCGGGAATTATTGCGTTTGTGAATTCCAAGGAATTTGCAGGGCAGGAGCGCGCCTCGCTTAACGCGGCGCTTACGGCCGGGGCGTTCAACAAGAACCTTTATCGTTTGTGGATCGAGCGCGTCGCTCTGCAGGAAGAGTCTTTCAAGGTTTTTCTGGCGCATGCTTCGCCTTCTGTAAAGCGGGAATATTCGGAAAAACTCATGCCTTTGAAAGAAAAGGTGGAGGCCTTCCGGAAGCAGGCTTTTGAAGAGCAGGACAAGCCCGGGCTTACAGGGAACCCCAAAGAATGGTTTGCGGCCTCAACTGAGTATATTGACGCAATGCATGTTGTGGAGCTGGAGATGAGCAAAGAGTTCGAGGAGCTTGCCCGTACTCAGGCCAGTGAGGCGCTTTTGCAGCTATATATCACGCTTGGGGCGGCGGCGGCGGTGTTCTTTTTCACCTTGCTGCTCGCTTGGCGCATTATCGGGAATATAACCACCCCCCTTAAGCTTTCAGTGGCTTTTGCCCAAAGTGTGGCGGCGGGCAAACTGGACAGCGAGCTTGATTTGGTGCGGGCGGATGAATTCGGCATGTTGTCAAAGGCTTTGCAAGCCATGCTTGCGTCTTTGCGGGAAATGATAGGCAAGGCCCAGTCTGCCACGGAATCGGCAAGAGAAGAGTCTGAAAAGGCCCGTCTGGCTATGGAAGAAGCCAGAGAAGCGCGGCTGGCTGCCGAGCACGCCAGGCAGGAAGGGATGTCTGCCGCGGCGGAGCAAATTGGTGAAGTGGTGAAAATTCTGTCTTCTGTCTCGCAGGATATTTCTGTTCAACTGGAGCATTCCGACAGAGGAGCCCGGGAGCAGTCAATGCGGCTTGAAGCCGCGGCCACTGCCATGGAGGAAATGAATGTGGCCGTGCTGGAAGTGGCGCAAAACAGCTCCAGCGCAGCTTCTATTGCCGAACAGGCCCGGACTCAGGCGCAGCAGGGGTCTGCCAAAGTAAACGAGGTTGATAAAAATATAGCCTTGGTTATGGGGAATACTCAGGAGCTTAAAGAATCAATGGCCCGCCTTGGCATGCGTGTGCAGGATATTGACAAAGTGCTGAACGTTATCTCGGATATCGCCGATCAGACGAACCTGCTTGCGCTGAATGCAGCCATTGAGGCAGCCCGCGCAGGTGATGCGGGGCGCGGCTTTGCGGTGGTTGCCGATGAGGTGCGCAAGCTGGCGGAGAAAACCATGGAGGCCACGAAGGAGGTGGCCGGGGTTCTTTCCGGCATTCAGAAAGATACGGAGCATAACATTGATATTGTTGACGGAACTGTTCGCGGAATATCCAAAACAGCGGAGCTGGCCAAAGAATCTGGAGAGCGCCTCGATGAAATAGTTGTGCTGTCCGATAGCACCAGAGACCAGATTGATTCAATCGCCACCGCATCGGCGGAGCAGTCGGCCACCAGCGAAGAAATTAACAGAAGCGTCGATGATGTGAACCGGATTGCCATGGAAACGGTTGAGGCTATGGAAAATTCAACGCAGGGCATGAGAACGCTTCTGGAGCAAACCCAGGCCCTGGAGAAACTGGTTGTCGAACTGCGGGCGGATGAAACGGGCAGCGGGCAGAGCTGATTCCATTTTACAGGTTTGCCGTTCTTTTCCCTAAAATTGTTTTTCAGGGAGAAAGTTTTTCGAGGAGCGTAGTGAACATGAAGATTCTTGATTGCTTTTTTAAACTTTGTTAGAAGAAAAGCGTTTGCAGGGGAACTGTCCGCAGTTGAGAAGGTAAAACCTGACCCTTTGAACCTGTTAGTTAACACTAGCGTAGGGAGCAAATTTGCCAAAACCTTTTTGCCCCTGCCTATAGCGCAGGGGCTTTTTTTGGCCCGCGGAAAGCGCGCTGTTTTTGATTTGCAGAGGATGTTGTGCCGCCACTGTTTTCTGTTTCGCGGCAATATTTTATTTTGAAAATGTTCCTGGGGCTGAAACCGGGAATGTTGGCGCATCCGCCGGGCGCAGGGGGATTTGTTTTTGCCGCTGAAACCGGAGGCGTAGCTTAAGGCCGCTTTTGGGGGCTTGCCCGGCAACTGTGATTTTAATCCGTATAACGGCAATCAGGAGTATTACTTTGGACGTATCTTCAGAAATTGGAGTGTTGTTGGATTCGGTTCGCAGAAAAAGTGGCGTTGTGCATCAAATTACCAATTACGTAACGGTGAACGACTGCGCCAATATAACCCTGGCGGTGGGTTCATCGCCCATAATGGCGGATGACGGCGAAGAAATGGATGAAATCGTCTCCCTGGCTTCGGCCCTGGTGCTGAACATGGGAACTTTGAACAATCATTCAATCCGGGCCATGCAACTGGCGGGAAGGGCCGCGAACAGGCTGGGGGTTCCGCTGGTGATCGACCCTGTGGGGCTTGGCGCATCGCGTTTACGCAATGAAACAATGAAGCTGTTTCTGGATGTTCTGAAGCCGCAGGTAATCCGGGGCAATATGTCTGAAATAGCCTTTCTTGCAGGCTCAGGCAAGCAGCCAAAGGGCGTGGATGTTTCTTTGGAAGATGAAAAACGCATGGGCGCGGAAGGAGTCTCGCTGGCGGAAAGCTGCGCGCGGGAGCTGGGCTGTGTTATTGCCATTACCGGAAAAACCGACATAATCTCAAATGGAACCCGCACTTTTTGCATTGAGAATGGGCATCAGATGCTTGGGCGGGTGACCGGAACAGGGTGCATGTGCACCGCGCTTATAGCCGCTTTTCACACAGCGGCCGAAATTTCTCTGGAAGGCTCTTTGCTGGCGGCCGTGGGCGGAGTGGCCGCAATGGGTGTTGCGGGCGAGGCTGCTTTTGACGAGGCGGGTGAAAAAGGCACGGCCAGTTTCCGGGCAGCTTTGATAGATGCCGTTTCCCGGCTCGACGGCAAGGAACTGCAGAACAGATCCAGGCTGTACGAGGTGAAAAAGTAAATTTCTTCTTCGTGTAATTCCTCTTTCCTGTGAAACGGTCCTTTTGCGCCTGCGGGGCGGGCGGCACTGCTTGCCCCCCCCCAGGCGCATTTTGCCGGAAACAGCCTTTCAAGGTTAAATTATTCTA